>CALGTP010000760.1 GCA_937902105.1 uncultured Actinomycetes bacterium | reverse complement strand
AGCGCAGTGATCGCGCTGCTCTTCTGGGGATACCAGTGGGCTGGCTTTCCACCATCGTGTGGATGTTGGCATCGGCGCTGTCGTTCTTAGCCCTCTTTTTGCGCTCGGGAATTCTTGGAGTGCCGATCGGTGGCGCACTCTCGGTCTCGGGCTTGGTACTGGCACTGGCGGCTTTGGTGATTGGACGACTGCGTAACTTGCCAACGATTGCAGTTGCCGCAGTGGCGCTAGGAATTCTTGAGTACGGAGTGCAATGGAACGCTGAAAGTCCTTTGCTAGTCGCGCCGTTCATCGCAGTGGCGGTGATGGCGGCCTTATTGATGCAACGCAAGGGCGTCTCGCGCCTTGATCAAGACACCACTGCATCATGGCGCTTGGCTGACGAAGTTCATGATCTCGCTCCCGAGGTAGCGCGACTTCCATGGGTTCGAGTGATGAGGTGGGGTACATACGCTGTGGTTCTCGCCAGTTTGGTGGCGATCCCAATTCTTTTGCGCACTGATCAAGTCATCAAAGTCACGGCAATCTTTATTTACGGCATCATCGGTTTATCTCTCGTGGTGTTGACTGGTTGGGCGGGTCAGATTTCGCTGGGGCAAGTGGGTTTTGTCGCCATTGGCGCCGCAGTCAGTGCCAAGTGCACCGAGGCGTGGGGTGTCGATCTGACTTTGTCCCTAGTGATCGCAGCCATCGTTGGAGGACTAGCGGCGTTCTTAGTCGGCTTGCCGGCATTGCGACTTCGCGGTCTCTATCTCGCCGTCGTTACCTTGGTATTTGCCCTCAGCGTCACCTCATGGCTCTTGAACGATCGCTTCTTTGAGTGGATCCCCACCAAGCGGATTCAGCGATTTCCGCTTTTCGGTCGTTTAGACATTGATACTCCAACTCGTTTTTATGTCTACACATTGTTGGTGCTGATCGTGGTGTTCGGTGGAGTCCGTGGTATTCGACGCAGCAGAACTGGGCGAGCAATTTTGGCGTTGCGCGATAATGAGCGCGCTGCTCAGGCTTTTGGCGTGCCAGTGGTCTGGGTCAAACTCACAGCCTTCACCATTTCAGGAGCGATTGCTGGAGTCGCGGGTGGCCTATATACACACCTCAATTACAGTTTTGACATCAACAGTTACAATGTCGGTCGCAGCCTTGAAGTTTTTACCGCTTCAATCGTTGGTGGACTCGGCGTCTCATTTGGTGCCATTTTGGGAGCGGCATACTTGCGCGGAACCGAGTGGTTTGTGACCGCACCAGAATGGCGATTTCTTTCTACTGGCGCTGGCGTGATGTTCATGCTCTTGGTCCTGCCCGGCGGCTTAGGGGCATTGGTCATCAGAGTTCGTGATGAACTTTCGGGACGAATGTACAGACGGGCACGCAAGAAGGAGGATGTTTCGTGAGTGAGCCACGCAGTATTTGGGGCAACATTCGTCATCCCGTTGTGTCACTCCGCGAACTCTGTGGTGGTGAAGCTGCGTATCCGTTACTTTTGTTGTTCGGTCTCAATGCGGTTGACGAACTTGATCGAGCAGCCTTCGGCGTTCTGCTCCCGAATATCCGTGAGCATTTCAATCTTGATCTGAGCACGATGTTGGCCATTGTGGCTCTTTCAAGTGTCGCCGCGCTAGCGTTGCAAGTCCCGATTGCTCAACTTGCCGATCGTTCCAAGCGGATACCGATTGCAGTTGTCGGGGCCTTAGTCTGGGGTCTCTTTTCGGGACTGACTGGTATCGCAATGGGTGTCATTGTGCTGACAGTTGCAAGAAGTGGATCATCTCTTGGAAAAGCCGTTGTTGACCCAACTCACAACTCGTTGATTGCTGATTATTACCCCATTGAAGTGCGGGCCAAAGTCTTTTCATTCCATCGTTCTGCCAATGCCGTGGGAGCATTTGTGGGTCCGCTGTCGGCTGGGTTTTTGGCGCATTATTTTGGTTGGCGAACTCCATTTCTGATCTTCACGATTCCAACCGTGATTCTTGCCATCCTGGCTATCAAACTGAGAGAGCCGATTCGCGGTTTCTGGGAACGCAAAGCGATGGGCGTCACCGATGAGGTTGCCAACACCGAAGAAGAAGCGCCGTCGTTCTCTGAGAGTTGGCGCACGGTGCAAAAAGTGCAGTCATTGAAACGTATTTGGTACAGCTTGCCGTTCTTGGCCACTGGTTTGATTGGCTTTGGGACCTTGGCATCGTTGTTGTATGACCAAGAGTTTGGCCTTGATGAACGGGCCCGTGGAATCGCAGCCGCAATCGCCGAGCCATTTCAACTCGTTGGTTTGATTGTTGGCGCGCGTTGGCTGACAAAAAAATTCGCTGGCAATGTTGCTGGCCTGACTAAGGTCGCTGGCTATGTCTCGCTTGTGGCAGCCGTTGCCTCAGCAGCGTTTGCATTAGCACCGAATATCTATATAGCTGTGGCGGTGAACTGCGCAATTTCGGCATCACTTGCTGTTCTTGGACCAGCGACATTTGCGGTCTTGTCATTGGCTATCCCACCACGTGCTCGAGCGACTGGTTTTTCCGTCGCATCACTGTGGATAATTCCGGGCTTAGCGATATTGCCGATGATCGGTTGGATTGCAGATAAAACTTCAATTCGCATTGGAATGCTGACCATGATTCCACTTTTCTTAATTGGAGGATTGATTCAGTTATCAATTCGAAATGTGATCATGGATGACATTGGCCAGGTGTGGCAGTCGGCGGCGGCTCGTTCTGAGGCCTTGTACGATCGCCGTCAAGGAAACGCCAAATTGTTGTTATTGCGCGGAGTTCATTCGGGGTACGACGGGCGCATGGTTCTACAGGGCATCAGTATGGATATGGAAGAGGGAGAAATTGTTGCTCTGTTGGGAACCAATGGAGCGGGCAAGAGCACCTTATTGAAATCCATCAGTGGAACAGTTGAAGCGGATAAGGGAGCCATCATTTTTGATGGACGTGACATTACGCATGCACCTCCACACGAAATTGCGGCCATGGGTATTGTGCAGATGCCTGGCGGGCAAGGTGTCTTTGGTTCTTTGACTGTGCGCGAGAACCTGGATCTTGCGGGTTGGACGAATCGGCGTGATCGCGATGGAGTGGCAAAGGCACGCGCTGAAGTGATGGAGATGTTCCCCATTTTGGGTGAGCGGCTAGATGAACCAGCGGTGAATCTCTCGGGTGGCCAACAGCAGATGGTGGCTTTAGCAATGAGTTTCATCATGCGCCCGCGAGTTTTGTTGATTGATGAACTATCTCTCGGACTGGCGCCAGTGGTCGTTGGTCAGTTGCTACCAGTAGTACAACGATTGGCACAAGAAGGTGTCACCGTTGTATTAGTTGAGCAAAGTGTGAATATTGCTCTGACTGTCGCTCAACGCGCGTATTTCCTTGAGCGTGGAGAAATTCGCTTTGCGGGTCCGACCGCAGAATTACTGAATCGTCCAGACATCTTGCGATCTGTATTTTTGTCGGGTGCTGCACAGGGCGATTCATCGACGAATACGCTGACACCTCAAACTCGCGAGATTGGATCTGGCATTGCGTTGCGCACGCAAGGAGTGGTCGCCGCCTTCGGTGGCATCCGCGCGGTGGACGGCGTCTCCATAGACATTCGCGAACATGAGATTGTGGGAATTATCGGACCAAATGGGGCGGGCAAGACGACCCTGTTTGATGTGATTTCTGGTTACACCCCGCTAACACAGGGGTTGATCGACATAGCGGGTCACAATGTCACCAAGTCGTCACCGACGGCGCGGGCCAACTTTGGGCTGGGCCGTTCATTCCAAGACGCACGGCTGTTCCCCGAATTGTCGGTGCGGGAAACTTTGGCCGTTTCCCTGGAACGCTGGGTGAAGAATCGCAGTGCTCTGGCCGCTGCCATGTATCTGCCTCCAGTTTTTGACTCAGAGGACGCAATCACGACCCGCGTCAATGAACTGGTCGAATTGCTGGGGCTTGGTGACTATCAGAACAAATTCATTCGTGAATTGTCCACTGGCACCCGCCGGATTGTCGACTTGGCCTGTCTTGTCGCCCATCGTCCGAGTGTGATTTTACTGGACGAACCCTCATCAGGGTTGGCTCAGCGAGAGGTCGAGGCATTGACACCTGTGGTGCGGCGCTTGCGCGATGACATGGGTTCTGCACTTGTGATCATTGAACATGATATAGCCTTCATTTCAGGGGTTGCTGATCGGTTGATTGCGCTTGATCAGGGCAGAGTTATTGCTGATGGGGTTCCAGTTGAAGTTCTTGAACATCCAATAGTTATTGAGTCATATTTAGGCACATCAAGTGCCGCGATCGCCCGATCAGGGCAAGGGGGATAAATCATGCAACCATCAAGTAGTTCATCAAGTTCTGAGTCGGGTGGATCCAAGTCAGTTAAAAAATGGGGACCGATCGTGGCGATCGTGGCAGTGATAGCCATCATCGGCGGAATCGTCGCCTCATCAGGAGGGGATGATGCTGATCCATCATCCACCGAAGCGCCTGGTACAACGGATGCACCCGTTGACAGTGGTGCACCAAAGTCGGATACATGGGAATACCCATTGAGTTTTGTTGATGGCCAAGAGAAATTGACCGATGAAGCGTTCAACAAGATCGCTTGGGGTTCGCGTTGTGACGTTGAACTCGGAACGATCGCTGTGCCGAGTTTCTTCGCACCGCCGTGTATGGCTCCATTCACCGGAGATAACGGTGGAGCAACGGCTCAAGGTGTGACTGCCGATGAAATTACCATCGTGCATTATCAGGGTCCTGATGATGACCCAGTGATCGCCTATGTCACGCAGGCCATTAACTCTGATGAGACTAACGCTCAATCCACTGAGACACTTGAGAACTACATCAAGTACTACGAGACCTACTACGAACTGTATGGTCGCAAGGTCAACTTAGTCACTTACATCAGTACTGGTTTCGCCACTGATGAAGTGACCGCACGCGCTGATGCCCAACGCATTGTTGAGCAATACGCCCCATTCGTCGTGGTCGGTGGACCAGCACTGACGAATGCTTTCAATGATGAACTAGCGGCTCGCAAGACGACATGTATGTGTGGCGGCGGCACTGCTCAATACTTAGGGGAGCGCGATCCGTATCTTTGGGCTATTGATGGCAGCAGCGAGCAGAAACAGCAGTTGCTCGTTGAATACATCGAGAAGCAGTTAGTAGGAAAACCTGCGTCGCATGCTGGAGATGCCCTCAAGGGTGAGATTCGCAAATTCGCACTGACTTATGTTGAAGGTGGGTCAGAGAGTAAAGATCTCGCTGACTTGGCTGTGACTCGCATGGCAGCAATTGGTGCTGACCTCGCTTTGGTTTTGCCATATCAACTTGATCCTGGCACGATTCAGGCAAGTGCTTCCCAGATCATTGCGAAAATGAAGGCAGAAGGCGTCACCACAGTCCTTCTCTCGACAGACCCCGTCGCTCCAGGTGCTCTGACCCGTGAAGCGACCGCTCAGGAGTATTTCCCAGAGTGGGTAGTGACCGCCAATACATTGACCGACACAAATGCTTTCGCCCGTTCCTATGATCAAGCGCAATGGGCCCATGCTTTTGGTATTTCCAGCTTGGCAGTCAAGACCAACCCTGAAAAGATCGGCTACGCCGTGACGTACAAATGGTTCACGGGTCAGGACACTCCATCCCCTGACGGAATTGGCACTTTGATCCCTAATTGGGAACTTTTGTTTGCTGGCATTCAGGATGCTGGTCCAAATCTGACTCACCAAACGTTAGGTGACAGTTTCAAATCATTCGAGACTAAAAAAGCAATTACTCAACCGTACCTAACATGGGGAGATCGCGGTATATGGGATGAAATGGACTACAGCGGCATTGACGATGTCACGATGTTCTGGTGGGATCCAACAGCCACGGGAATGGATGAACTGAAGAAAGAAGGCACAGGCATGATGCAGTTTGTCGATGGTGGCAAGCGTTATCTGCTCGGTGAGATGCCGACTGAAGACAAAATGTTCGTCGTAGACGGAGCAATAGCGATGTATGACACGGCTCCGGCGTCTGAAACTCCACCGGCATATCCAAGTCCCGCTGGCTGAGTTAGAGGGACCAGTTGATTGGTTCTCGACCATGTTCAATGAGTGCAGTATTTGCTCGTGAAAATGGTCGAGAACCGAAAAACCCATGGCGTGCTGACAGCGGTGACGGATGCGCTGACTCAATGACAATGTGTCGCGAGGTATCAATCAGTGATTTCTTTTTTCGTGATGATGTGCCCCACAAAATGAACACGATTGGTTCGGTTTTGTCATTCAGTTCACGAATGACTCGATCGGTGAACTGTTCCCACCCATGACCTTGATGCGAGGCCGCTTCGCCAGCACGCACTGTGAGGGTCGTGTTCAGCAGCAGTACTCCTTCTCGCCCCCAAGCAGTGAGGTCACCATGATTTGGCGCTGGACAACTGATGTCAGCGCATAATTCTTGAAAAATGTTGCGCAAAGATGGAGGGATCCGCACACCCTGTTGTACCGAGAATGCCAATCCGTTGGCCTGCCCTGCGCCGTGGTAGGGATCTTGACCGAGAATCACGACCTTAGTGTCGGCGAGAGAAGTCAGAGCCAGAGCAGCGAACACTTGCTGTGCTGGGGGATATACCTCGGCCTCGTGTCTTTGCTGATCAATGAAACTCTGTAGATCGTGAAAATACTGTTGCTCAAACTCAGGGCGCACATGTTGGCTCCAATCATTTGTCAACTCTCCGATCATTCTTGCCACGATAGGGGAATTGAGCCGACTGTTTGTCGGTGCTGCACCATTCGGGGCGTAGCCTGAAGTTATGAGTGGCGTTCCTCAGAGTCATATCGCCGTCGAGCAATGGCAGGGTCAACCTCGGGTGCCTTTGGCGACATTGCCGACGCCGCTCGAAAAAGGTCCTGAACTCACAGGTGGGTCTCGACTGTGGGTGAAACGTGATGATCTCACAGGTTTAGGAATGGGCGGCAACAAGGTTCGCAAACTCGAGTTTCTCTGCGGAGCGGCAATCATTGCTGGGGCCGATTGTTTGATTACCGTTGGTGCCGGGCAATCTAATCATTGCCGTATGACCGCCGCCGCGGGAGCGGTCTTAGGTTTAGAAACTCATCTTGTTTTGGCAGGCGATCGACCACATGTCATGCAGGGCAACCAACTTTTATCGCAACGCTTCGGGGCCGAGCAGCACTTCACCGGTGCTGGGCCCGCCGAATGGGGAATGCTTGAAATCGCCCGCGACAATTTAACCGATGAACTCACTCACCAAGGACTGCATCCGTATTCCATACCGATCGGAGGTTCAACAGCGGTAGGTGCTTTGGGATACATCGCTGCATATCGCGAGATCGTTGAACAATGTCTCGTGCTCGGGATATCCCCGTCAACGATTGTCTGTACTTCTTCAAGTGGTGGGACACACGCAGGTTTAGTGGCGGGTCGAGCATGGTTGCGAGCACTTGGCACCTATGAAGTTTTGCCGCGACTCTTGGCAATCGGTGTTGCGAAAGGCGTGATTGCTGGTTTCCCATCGGTACGCGAATTGGCTACAGAGGCTTTGGTGTTAGCGGGGTTACCTGGCGAAGTCGCAGATGATGATATTGAAGTTGACGGACGTTGGATCGGACCCGACTACGCCATTCCAACAGAGGCTTCACAAAAAGCCTCAGCGTGGGCGGCGCACGCAGGGGCATGGGTGCTTGATGATGTCTACACGGCAAAGGGTATGGCTGGTGTATTAGGAAATGCTGACGATGGTCGCTGGATATCTAACGATGATGTGATCTTCATTCACACTGGAGGACAACCGGAGGTGTTCGTTCGTCATGACTGATGAAAAAGCAAGTAAGAGCCAACTTTCTCCGCAGACGATTGCGGTGACATCTGGTCGCCCACTGGGTGCAACAGATCCTTTGAATACTCCGATTGTCATGGCCTCAAATTTTCGTGCTGGTCCTGAGTATGCGCGCACTCATGGGACTCAGACCTGGATGGCCCTTGAGGAAGCCGTTGGCACTCTCGAGGGCGGCGCATGTTTGTCATTCTCAACGGGAATGGCAGCGGCATCAGCAATTTTATTTGCACTTCATCCGAGCGTTGTCGTCGTTCCCGATGTGAGTTATTTGGGCGTACGCGCGTTATTGAGTGATATGCAAGATCACGGTCATCTCCAGGTCGTGATGGTGAACATTGTTGATTCTGCGCGAGTCGCCCAAGTTGTCAGTGATTCCGTTAGTGAAGTTGGTGCTGACAAAGTTTTGTTGTGGATTGAGACACCATCAAATCCGACATTGGACGAGGCAGAACTTGATGTGTTGTGCCAAATGGCAGCCTCAATGAGTGTTCGAACTGTCGTTGATTCAACTTTCGCTTCACCGATAGCACAACAGCCACTCAAACTCGGAGCAACAATTGTGATGCATTCGGGTACCAAATTTATTGGTGGTCATAGTGACTTGATGATTGGTCTGACAGTCACTGATGATCCTGCGATACACGAGGGCCTGATTCGCGCCCGAACCGTACAGGGAGCCACGCCGGGCGCCTTAGAAGCATTCTTGGCGCTGCGTGGTTTGCGAACTTTGCCCTTGCGTTATTCGGCCTCGTCGCTCAATGCTGCCGTGCTTGCTCAGCACCTGTCTCAGCACAGTGCCATTGAGTGGGTCAAGAATGTTGGACCGATGTTGAGTTTTATTGTCAGTGGTGGAGCAGTCTCAGCCGATGCGGTCTGTGCTGCTGTGCAACTCATCGTTCACGCCACAAGTTTGGGAGGCGTTGAAACCACTATGGAGCGGCGGCAGAAATATCTTGGTGACGCCCATGTCAATCCAGGTCTGATTCGAATGAGTGTGGGGATTGAAGACGTACAAGACATTTGGAGTGACCTTCAGTCGGCGTTAGGGTCAGCATTGTGAAGGATCAGATTCTTGATGTCGACCTCTTGGCTTTTGAGCATGGCAGCGATGCCTCAAAGCGCGCCACCGTTGACGGAGTCCGTCGGTCCTTGGCGACAGGGTTTGTGTACACCAGTACCGACATTTCAGAAGATTTACTCGATACGGCCTACGGGATGTTGGTCGAGTTTTTCTCGATGGACCAGGCAACGAAGACGCGGTTTGTCGCCGAGGGGGCCCATGGTCAGACTGGTTACACCGGTCTCTTAGTAGAGACGGCAGCCAGCAGCGATAAGCCTGATTGGAAAGAAATGCTGAACTGGGCTTCACCAATCGCTCATGGTCATCCCTTGAAGCGCAATTATCCAGGTTCGTATCCCGACCAGTTGTTGCCAGATGAAGTGGTGCCTGGTATTTCGCGGGTGCTCTATGCATTTCATGAAGCAATCGCCGATATTCAAAAACGTTTTTTGCGGATCATCGCCGTTGGCATTGGTTGTCACGAGACATTCTTTGATGACATGGTGACTGATGGGCCAACACTGACACGCGCTATTCGTTATCCGTCAATGAAGGATGCGCCACTGGGTGGTCACATTTGGGCAGGCGCTCACGGCGACATCAACTTGATTACTGCGTTGCCCCGCGCTACAGCGCCAGGTTTACAAGTTGAAGTTGAAGGCGAGTGGGTGGATGCTCTTCCACCTGATGGAAAGATGATCATCAACACCGGCATCATGTTGGAGAGATTGACCAATGGTGTTTTGCCAATTGGTTGGCATCGCGTCATTGCGTCTCCGGGCTTTGATGCCGAGCGTTATAGCGTGGTGCAATTTTGCCATCCGCGTCCATGGACGATTTTGGCTCCTGTGGTTACTTGCTGCACGCCAGAGAATCCACAAAAGTATTCCACGATCACAGCAGCTGACGCTTTAGATGAGGTTTTGTATCA
>CALGTP010000759.1 GCA_937902105.1 uncultured Actinomycetes bacterium | reverse complement strand
GCACACGAAAGCCTGCAACGGACAAGGTCCTTGTGTACAAGCAGCAAAGCACTGTGCGATGCACTGCAAGGTAGGACGAGACGCTATTGACGTTAAACACGTTAAAGGAAACAAATGCATGGCCTGTGGCTATTGTTGTTTTTTCGTACATGCCTACAAACTGCAAGACGAAGCAGATGGGATATCCCCGGAAGCATGGATATCGAGTAGCGCGCAGATGCCACTGACGCCTGCACTGGCGGCGTCGCCGATGTCACGCTCGCCTTCGCCCGAGATGCCGACGCTGAGGTTCAAGATGCAGCGTGAGCGCTCGCCCACGCCGCCCATGACGTCAACCGCGGCAATACTTGCACAGGCACCGCCGCGGCAGCCGCCGCCGCTTGCGCACAAGCCGATGCGCTTGTGGGTACCTTCGCCGCCGGCGTCCGTGTCGTCGGAGAACTATCCGCCGGCGCTCGCGTTGCCGGCGCGTACAGCGATAGCGATGTTTGTCAAGGGACTTCCCGCTCGGGCTGTCAACAAGCACCTTATGGGCACGTCGTGGGACTACTTTCCGCCGCCGCCGCCGCCGCAAATGCCGCAAGCGTCGATTCATGTATTGCCGGAACCACCGCCGCCACAAGCGTCGGCAGAAGACGAAATTTCTCAGTATGAGAAAAATCGTCTCGCTACCATCGCAAGAAATAACGCGATGATGTTTGCTCTTGGCATTGGCATACCTTCTGCTACGCTACCAGTGGTCAAGCGGTCATACAACAAAAAGCCGAAAGTTCCAAAGGCAGAACGAGGACGTCCGCGCATATCGGAGCGCACGTGTGGTCGCGTAGTAGACTACACCGAGGTTGCCGAAAATTTTGACGACAACAGTTGTAATAGTAGCAAGTGATGTGAGAACTTCCTTTGACTTTTATATTTAAAAAGGTCAAAAAATAAATTCTACTGTCCCGAACAACATGACAATTCCGAAACGGAATTCACATAGAACACACTACTGCATAAGAATACGTCAGGTACGTATATAAGACGCAAATTATTGTTCGTATTCGAGGCACATGTCGTCGGGCAAAAATTTTGTCGAAATGCAGGAAGCACAGCCGTTCGAAATTGTGGAAGAGTCCGGGGAAGAGACTGAGGACGAACACGGTAACGCCGTCGGTGCGGTGTCGCGAGACCCGGCGGATGTTCATACATCCGCTGCGGGCCACGTAACTGTCAGAAACAGCGGCCGTGCCCGTGGCCGGGTCGGGGGCAGCAAGGATGACCGCGCGAAGTCGAATGCTGTGTCGAGCGCTGCAGCATCCACCACCGCTGCCGCTACCGCAGACAACGGCGCAGCTGCTAGGAACGGCCTTGTCACTGCCGCGCCTGCAGAGCATATTCCCGCGTCAACTGCAGTTCAAAGCCCGCAATCGCCTCTGCTCGGCACTTCGACAAACGCGGTCAAGCCAAAGGCCTTATTTGCACCGTCACTATCGCCATTCAATATTTCCGGCGCTCCTATCAACAAGGACATATCATTGGAAGACTACCAGGTCCTCGCTACAAACCACTTTAATGCTTCTAAAGCATTAAACAAGTTGCGTAACGAGCAACAACAATGCATATCGATAATCGACAAGTGTAAGGTCGAGAAGCGAGAATGGGACCTCGTGGCGAAGGAAATCAAGCAGCGCAGCGACGCCGCAACAAAGCGTTGCAAGGAAACTATGGACGAAATGTGCAACGTGAAGGCAGAGCAAACTGCTGCTGAAGACAAGTTCATGCAGGCAAACAAGGCCATGTGTGACCACGGTGAGGCCGGTGCGTCAAAGCGCTAGGCATTTGTATATGTGCCATGTGTTTTATTAAAAAAAAACACAAACACCCCAACCTCACACACGTAGAAGCAAGAACAAATGTCCTTGTTAGACAGCCTAGTGCTGGACGAGGAAGAGTTTTCAAAGGCATTCGATTCACTGCACAACATGCTCATTTGTAGAACCGTCGGCGACTGCAACGCGTACGACGCCTTCTTCGAGAAGCAGTGCAACGAAAATAACGCTGAGGCCATCTGCATCAAGAAGGAGATCGAGTTGTTCGCGCGAACAGACGCGATGATCAATAAGTCCATCGCGTGGTGCGCAACGCACGGGCACGGCAAATTCGTGACCATCATGCACATGCTGCATAAAATGCACACCCTCGAGGTAACGTCGCGGTCTGGGTTCGGCGTTTGTGCCCTCGACGGTGTCATTTTCCACACCGGCCTCGAGTTCAGCGACGCAAAGTCCAACACCTCGTTCTGTGTGAACGAGAAGTACGAGGCGTTTATGTATGCGTTCTGGACCGTTGCCAACATGCACAAGATCTGCACAGACCGCATCTGTCGTCTCAACTTCACCAACTCTCGCGAGGCGAGCATGTCTCTGACCGTGCACAAAACACGCGAACAGATTCCGCTAGCTGATCGATACAAAGCCTGCTTCTTGTGGGCGTACCGCATGGTGCGCGACTGTCTGCATCTGTCGATCGTGCAGGTCGAGAAAACAAACAACGTAAAGTTACAGCTGTAGTTGCTGCGCGAGGCTGTGTTGCGCCACGTCCTCGTGCACGGCGCCCCGCAGCGCAGCGCGGCTGTTCGCCTGCAGCGCCATGCATATGCACCTCGACGTCAAACTGTGGATCTTCGCGCGCAGCGTCCGCGTTATCTCGAGACTACCATCGGCGTTGCTCGCGACGCGCGCCATGCAAAGGCAAATTGAAACGCAATCCTCGCGCCGACTGTCGTGCAACGCAAAGCTGTGCAGCGGACACGTCTGTGACAACACATGCTGCAAGAGCTTGCAAGAGCTCATTTTGATGTCGTCGGTCCACGCGGCGTCTGACGCGTCCGTCAACGCGCAAATTTCGATCAGGAGCGAAACTACGGCGCTCATTGTGTGCGGTGCAGCCGCCACCCTGCCACTGCCTATCTTGTTGTTTCTCGCGTGTAAGTGTCTATATGTTATTTTTTTATTTTTTTGTCGCATCCTACACCCCCACAACAACTTGCAGCAGAAAGGCGCCGGTTTCGACCTCTTTCACCCGCATGCACGTGTCTGGAAAAAGGCGCTCGAGTTTGCCGAGAAGCACCGCCGACGCACTTACGTTGGCATCGGCGTAGTCTGCGTGTACATATGTCTGTGGCGCCATTTGCAACACGAAGGCAAGGCCGATGCGTTTGTCCGAATCGAGGCGTTCGCCAGACCAGTCCGTACCGGAGAACGTGCCGCCTTCAAAACCGACGCTCACAGTGTGTCCCATACGTGTCATGATGTTGTCTAGTTGCTCTTTGGTCATGGCGTGGATCGGCGTCAACTCATGCGCAAGCTGCGCGATGCGTTCTTTCTCTTCCCTGTCCAGCGGCATGGATAAAACCGCCGTTGTCGTAACCTTCGACTGTGGACATGCATCCCACGCGAGCGTCGACTCACAGAAAGACGCCATCGAAACGGGACGGTGAATCTCGTCCAGCGTGGCTTTCGCGTTCAAAGTCGACGTTTGCGTCTTGTTGCTGGATTCTCCAGTGACACAAAGCCCGACGCCGACCTGCGACACGAAGTTGTAGAATTGCTGGCCGAGATCCATGCGCATCGCACCGCTGACCGTATACTGCTTCGCAAGACATTCAGCTAACCTTGCCTGCATAACGTGCGCAACGTTCGCCCGCACTTGCACATGCGGTATGTTGTGCAATTCCACACAATGCCCCTCAATCGAGATTTGCACCGTCTTGTTCGCAAGTACAGCCTTGCTTGCGTTATCAAGTAGTGGGTCCTCGCGAGATCTGTAACCCACGCGGACGTTTGTCATTGTTTTTTCGAGCAAACTATTCGCAGTAAATTCAACAACCTTCGTGTGTACGCCCTCACCTGTTTGTCTCGCGTCTGATGTTACGACTGCGCTCGCGAAGCAATGTCCGCACAGCGACTGGCCGTCGAAGAGTTTGTTGACGTACTCGGCTCGCGAACCGAACATTTCGCGCGTCAACGGCGCAGCCGATTTCTGCGCTTGCCCGCCTGGCATGCTCGGTGCTGACGCAAGACCAAGACATACCTCGTAGCTGATCCTCTTGCCGTTCACCGGCTCGCTCTGCCACTTGAGTGCGTCTGACACCAATTGTGTCGTCATCCGCACGATTTCGAGAAGCTCGCCTGTTCTCGCGCGTTCGCGTTGTCCTTGTTGTGCGGCCGCGCCGACATGCACGAGCCTGCCTGGCGGCGCAAGCGCTTTGTCGCTGTCCGCAGCATACATTTTATGCAGCGGCAAAAGAGATTTGCCAACGTACGGCTGCACGATCTCACTTAAGTCGCGTGGACTGGCCGCCGAGACTTCCATTATAATTTTCGTTTGGATCGCCCCGTCCTCACAGTCCATTTTTCCGTAAAAGTTACTGTTCCGGATAGCGTACTGCTCCTGCCTGACTGTGCTAATCTGCGCGTCGAGTTCCGCGATCGCAGCGCTCGCTGACACAGGCGCATTTTTACGTTGCTCCTGCAGCGTCCGCAAGTTCTCCTCGTTCGCGGCGAACGCTGTGTTGGTGAAAACGAAGTGTGCCGCTGGCTTGCCTCCGGACATGTCCATTTTCTCTGCGTTTGCCGCAACTGCTTTGACATTGCTGCCGTCGAACGCCCACCCCTCGTCCGATTGGTACTCGGCGAACGAGGTCTCGTAAAACGTGCATGCGCCCTCCAACTTGGTGATCAAATGCGGGAACAGCTGCTCTGTCTGCACAGCCTCTTGTTTCGTCATCTTCTGCTTTGTGTGTCGTGTGAGCATCGCTTTCAACATCGGCGTAGTGATTGTCTGCTCGCCACTAGGCCCCATGGTCTGCTGTGAGGCACACAGCTCTGAAACGGCCAACAACTGCGCCGTCACGATAGGCACGGCAAGCTTCCGAAACATCTGCTTTTTCAGATCGAGTGCAATCATCAACTCGTGCATTTGGCCCGTGTCCGCTGTGTTCAACACGCAGCACGAGTCTCGTCGCAGATCGACCCTGTCCAATTTTATTTGTGTGTCTAGGCCTCCATACATCCCGTTCATGCATTGTGTCATTTTTGCGGTGCGTGTCTTCATGCACAGTTTGAGCTGCCGCGACACTTCCTCCTTGCACACCGCTCTGTGCGCCAGTAAGTTCACGCTTGCTTCGTTGTTGATAAGCCACGTCTGCAGCTGAGTTCGCTCGAGCGGCGATGCTTGGCTCGTCACGCATAGCTTGACCCACGTCTTGTCGGAATCCGCAGTCGCCACGTACAGCTCGCCTGCGAATTCGAATGGCTTCTCTTGACAGGCAGCCTGGAGCACGGCAAGCATATCAATTTGCGCGACGCCGACTTGCCTATACCCTTTCCCTGGAGCCTGCACGAAAAACGTTAAAAACGGACGCCATATGTCAAACGTCTTCTCCGCGCCCTTCTGCGCGTCGCTCTGGTACGTTGCGTGCTTTGTCATTGCGATTGTGTCGGCCGAAAACAGAAAGTCCCCGTTCGCGTCGACTGCCGCGACGTTTGTCGAGCCGGCGCCGGTCGTGATCATAGCTTGCAAGTTCCGTGTCTGCACGATAGCAGGGCGAAGCTGGATGCAATCGTTCACTGTCTCGAGAACCATGCCCGTACCTGCGTGAAACATCTGTATCATCACAGGTGGAAACGGTACGACGATAGTCTGCGACATGTTTGCCGGGGAAAAGTCATTTATACTCAGTCCATGTTAAATGCACTCCACGCATCTGCAGGTTTATGCACCACGGTGCGCTTGTCGTTTTCGTACGCCGTGATGTGACAGCCGTTGCGCGCGCCCTTGCGCACAATCGACACCTCGAGAATCGTCTTTTCCGCCGCGTGCAGCTTGTCGTCGTGGTTCCGAATGTCGACAGTATATCCGAGAGACAGGTCGGCGGCAATGCCCTTGCGGATGAAGTCGCGCGTCAAGTCCGCGGGCAGGCTGTCTTTCTCGATATGCATCACACAGTTCAGCTGGCCCTGCGCGTCGATGAAGGAACTGATGACGCTGCCAACAGCTGAGCCGCAGTGCTCAGTCTTTACAGGCAGATTGCGCATCAAGTCCTGCTGCACCACGCGCCGAAGCTCGTCTTGCGTCAAATACAGGCCGTTGTAGCCGGCCTGTTCGCCAGCAGGGTTGCAGATTCCGACGACAAGCATTCCCGTCGCGCCTCCGTCCTTTATACAGCAAGCCCAACACACGCAAACACAACGACAAAACAAACAAAAATAACAGACAAAAATGTATAGCACCCAATCATCGCGCCGCACGCAGCGCAGCGGCAAATGCTTCTTCCACATAACTGGACGAAGCTCAAGCGCAAGCGCACAGCGCACGTTGAGCGCGACTCGGGCGACGAGGGCAGTGAAAAAATCGACATTTGCGTCATCCGCGACGCAATCGACAAGAACCTGGTCCTCCTGGCAAGCATGCCGAAGCCGGACACCAGCAACCCGCTCGACTGGCTCATTTCCAAAATCAGCGTCCTGAAGATGCTCGCAGGTCTGCCTGAGCCGGGCTCGTACTGCGTGCCCATCGTGACCCGTGCGTACGAAGAAAGCTACATGCGCGAGTGCAAGGACGCGAGCGAGAAGCAGTGCATTTTCCAGGCGCAGTGCGAGTGCATGAAAATCGACCGCGACAACCAATTCGTCGGAGTGCAGTTCGCGCTGCCGCTCGTGCAGACCTCCAACGGCATGTGTCTGCTGTGCATGCGCAAAAGCACACACCTAATCTTCTACAACGTCCTGCGCGAAGGCCACCGGGTCAAACACGTTATCCAAAAGTACGGCAATATCTGCAACGTGCCTGGCGAATACCACTCGAGCGCCATGCTCATCTGCCCGCCACACGGACCGGTGCACTCGATGCCGCTCCCGATCGTCGCGCACCAGCGCAACCGCTACTCGGTCGTCACGCATTTCGGAATCCGTTACATGAAACAGCACAACGTGTACATGGAGGATTTTCAACACACCCCGTCACCTCTACTTTGACAAAGAAAGACATCTTCACCGACGGCGTCTTCAAGCAAAGCGATGTGACGGGGGCAAACTTCAAAATCGACGACACACACTGCGAACCGACACTCGCAGCGACTATCAAAACGCTGATACTCGCCATAAACCACCGCACAGCCCCACAGGCCGACCTCGACAGGTACGTCTTTGCGTACTTCTGCTCGTGCACGAAGCACCACTTCCTCGAGACATGCACCTGGCAGCAGCTTGTCCTCGACGCCAACGACGTCTTTGACGTGCGCTGTTGCGTCGACATTGGGTACTGTGTCCGCAACATCATCCTCAGCAACGTGGAAGCCGACGTCCTGACAAAAGTTATCCAGAGTAGCCTACCGTATCTCAAGCACAACCGCCTCAATTTCCCGGCCTTCGAAGCCTGCACCTCCACCGGCGTACAGGACATTACGCGCATCGTCTTTGGATGCTGTCTTGGCATTTTCGACAACGACGGCAAAAAGCCGCCCTGGACAACCCGCGTGCATTTACTCGTCTTTATGCACGAGCTGCTGTCCCGCGGGAGCAAGCGCGACCTCTACATTTTCTGCACAACACACATGGCGCTTGTGCGCATCGCCGCGATCGAGTACTTCATATTCTTCATGGAAAAAAATATGCCCATCGAGCTCGAGCTCATGCCGCTCATCTTCTCGGTCGAGCCGACGTTCGCGTCGCTGCACTTCGTCGACCTCAAGCAGGTCTGCAACAACTTCCGCACCGTTAGCTTTGACACCGGACAGCTCAACCTCAGCGAACTCAACGCCAAGGCCATGCTCATGCTCGAGCGCTGCAACCGCATTTGCAGCCACAAGATACGTATTCCCATACGCTCAGCCGACCTTCCGACAACCATGTCGCTCGTGCACAGGGCCATCAACTCGCCCTTGTCTGTGGACATCATCACGCACCTCATAAACCCCGACCTCGACAGCGTCGAGTTGGTCGCCCTCAAGGCAATACAGAACCTTATCACGCGCGACGTCCTCGTGCTGCAACTGCAAGAGCTGCAGATGCAGGCGCTCAAGAAAATGTGCGCCGAAAACACCGTCATGGCCGCCAAGTCCCTCTACTGCTACGTCTGCCTCGGGTGTATCGATACCTTTACAGAACTCGACAGGAAAATGCGCTTGCACGACGGCTCTGTTGTGCACTGCAAGACGTGCGACTCGCACGAGAACATCGTGAGCATCAATTGCTTCCAGTCGATTGTCCGCATCAAGGAAACGAAATACTTTTGGTGTCCCTTCTGCCGCATCGTGCACACGTGGACGGCCTCCGGGTTCGAAATGCACAGCTGCTGCTTTAAAGACCAGGCCGTCGTGCGCAAGAAATCCGTCTGTCTCGTGTGTCGCAAAACAATGAACATAGAGACGTTCACGCTCCTCGACAGCAAACTCGGCATCATGCAGACCGTCGACCTGTGCTTCAAACACAGGCCGTGGCCGCACCAGATGCCGTACATATACGATATCGTCTCGTTCAAAGAAGCAGTTGTGCAGAAAAATTTGAATAAAGTCATTTTTTGAAATCATTTTATCACTATACCGGCTGCACCTTGTTCGCCTGCTGTGTATAGCAAATGCGAAAAATGAAGATCGACCCGAGCACCGCTACAACTCCGCCTGCCACACCACCCACTATCGCCCCCATGTTCGCGCTGGATTCATCAGGCGGCGGTGGTTGCAGTCCCGGCGGTGCAGGTGCCGGTGTGCTTATCCTGCGCTGACAGCCCAACACGAAAAGTCCCTGCACATAAGCCACAGCGACCAAGAACTCGTTGACGCCGCACATGCGCTCACAAGCCTGCGCCTCGCCGCGCTCGTCCTGCCACGATACTAGCGTACACGACACGACTTCCCGCGAATTCGCATTGAAGACACCCTCTACGGTACGTACGACCGGCACCGTACTGTTGAGCACGATGAACTGCACGCCACTCGACTCTGTTTGCAGTCCGGCTTGTAACAGCGTGTTTAAAGAACCTACCATGCTTTGTGTCTGATTCACAGTCGATTGAGAAGCCGCGGCTGGAAACAACACACGAATAGTAATCGAGTACTTCATCGTCAAGACCGGCATCTGCAGCAGCCTTCTTATAGACGCAACTGGAAGTAGGCTAACATCAATAACCAAGAACTCTTCGGAAATATTGTACGCCACAGATACTGCTCTCGAAATCGCTCGTCGCACCTCCTCCAAAGTGACGTTGCTCGGCTGTTGCAGAACCATTTCCACCTGTGTTACGACCGACACCTTCAAGAGTTCCGTACATGCGCTACCTTCCTTCACGAATCCGACGGCACATATACACGTATCCTCCGAAACACTTCCGATGGCAGATCGCATGTCTGTCGGACAGGCAGTGCACACGCTTGCGCCCACTTGCGACGCGTACGTGTGCACCGGACACAGCGCACACGCGCCGCTGTCTGCCCCGTTACTGCCGCGAGGACATTGGCATGTAGACCCAACCTGGACGCGCCCGTACGCGCACGCAAACGTGCATCTGCTCGAGTTGTCTAATCTCACGTAGTTTTGCGCACACTCACAGCTGGAACTGCCAGGCCCAGATATTGAATTTGGTTCACAATCAGCACATCCTGTCATGCCATACGACGGAGAGTACGTGTTCATTGCACAGTCTGTGCACGGCAAGTTAGATGTACTCGTTTGGTATTTTCCTGGTGTGCACCGGACACACATGTGCATCTGCGCCGCACTTGCGTAACTCATACAAAACAATATGAAAAACAAATTCATAGAAATGTTTACTCGTTCGTTTATATATTG
>CALGTP010000758.1 GCA_937902105.1 uncultured Actinomycetes bacterium | reverse complement strand
TCATAGGGTATTTGGAGTACAATGGAACTTTATCCAGTCGGCCATCATATTCAAAATGGCCTGGCTTCGCCTACAGGACTTGCCAAAGCTCGATGCATCGATATCCCATACCCGTATCCTATGGTTCCCGTTGGCCTAATGGCCAGTTTTCTTTTTAAGTTATTTAGTTGTATATATTTCTCTAGGGTGGAACTCATGCTTTGACACGTGCTCTGAGCGCAGCTAACATGAGCTGCGGCAGCTGCTTAGCTCGACTACGGATGCTGGCATGAAGGTGAGCTGGCACTTTGTGCCACGATTTGAGGACGTGTGCCTCTTTACCGTAGCGAGCAACGCTTTTCCGTGACTGCCAGAAGCCACGCTTCTGCACGGCTGCCAAGTTCCTGCGGCCATGGAAAAGATCATTGGAAGCTGCTGTGTGCCGCAGCACATGTGGTGTGATGAGCGAGGCAGGGTACTTTTTCTGGGTCATGAGCTGCTGCCACCCTCTCTCATAGGTGTTCAAGGTAAGCGAAGGGAACACTGCATCGTTGTCTGCAACACCTTCCAACCACAAAGCCAAGGCGTCCGTGAGCCACGGCCGTGTTTTGTCCGCCACTACTACACAAGCGTCTGTCAGCCCTGTTTTCGTGCGGCCTTTTTCTTCGGAAGGAGCAAGTGTTGCCACCCACTTCTGGTAGGAGGTGCCAGAGTCAACCTTCGGTGGAGTTATTTGTCGACTGCGGAGTGTCAGAACCTCCGAGGGCCTGAAATATGTGTCGAGCTCCAGCTGGGCTGCCAAGGCGAATTCCACGGCACCATTCTCGAGGGCTGTCACGCAGCACTCATCCGCAATCTCCTCTGCCACACCAAGCCGCATGCCGCCTGGCATGCAATGTTTCCATCCCGCCAATTGCTGCTTGGCATTAGGGAGAAAGAGATGTGTGGGGATGTTGCATCGCAACAGCTGGTAGCCGTAGACCGTGTAGGCTCCCACTGTGGGCTCCTCTCTGGGACACCTGTCCGCGAGGTGGTCAAAGAAGAGACAAAGCGCCTGGTCAAGGTCTTCGTGTGTGTCGTGCTTGATCTGGTGTTTTGTAAACCAGCTTTCTGCGTTTTTGATTCGCAGACTGTACCGGAGCAGCGTGGTCGGTTGGACTTTCTGCGTACGAAGTCGACGGCCCAGGGGCATCACGAGGCCTCCAAGTGCCGACTGCCTCAGCCGGAACGAGGATGCCGTAACATGCCCACGATCAGTGATCCGAGCGGCCGAGCGCATCATTGCACTCGGTGCCCCTGGCCCACCTGCGCCGGATGGCATCGGCCTCGAGGTTGCTATGCTGCCCGAAGATGATGCCACGTCTGATACTAGCTGCTGCTCCAGCATACGCAGGGTCGAGGCAGTCACTGGCGCGCCTCCTATCTGCTGCTGGATCAATTGCGCAATCTGGTTGGGCGCTGCTGCCGGTTTCTTTATTAGGCCGGAGGGGCCAGTCGCCGTAGTGGCTGGCTTCTTGGATATCCCCCGTCCTCGCCCTCGAGCTGTGCGGCCTCTGCCCTGACCTCGAGGTGTTGTGATCGGCTGCGCCAACATGCTTGGGGTCACCGGGCCTCCCAAGCCCGCCATGGTGACCAGTCTGCGTCCCTGCTGCTTTCAGCAGCTGCGTCTCCACAAAGTCCAGAACTTCTGCTTGAGCTTCTCCTCCTGCTCCGGCCGGCGCTGCTGTCGCCACTGCCGCGGCCCACTTCTCCACCAGCGCCCAAGGGTAGACGCCAGCTCCTGCTGTCCTGTTGCGTGTCACAGATCGGCCTCCTTCCTCAACTCGCTCAGTTCCCCTGAGCTGTGGGTGGGAGCTTCGGTGACTGCATCTCTGAGCCAAAACGGCTAGGGCAGGAAAGTTGGTCAGGAGCCCGGTAGGCTTCTTATAGGGCACTCCGTATTCACACATGTCCCATGATATGAATTGTACGTTTGGCAGTCTGAACAAGGCATTGATGGGGTGAAAATCCCAAAGACGACTATTCCTCGGATTTTCAATTGACCAATACAACCCCATTCCTTGCATCAAGCGAGCAACCCGAGCAGAGAAGATGGCAAGTGTGACTCCTACCAGTTCTTTTGTTCTGGCCCGTTCCAGGTTTACTATATTGTGTCGTGCCCGGCTCCATATACAACAAGGGGTACCCATATGAACGTACCAAATGAGACCACTGTGGAGCAACTGAATAATAGCATCCTGAACACATCGTCGCGTCAAGTCATGATGAACCCCATTGAAGATTTCTATACCAGGTAGTACTCGCATGCCTATGCCATGCAGAGCGCTTGTCAACCGGCATGATCCCCCAAACAGCTCGAGTGTGTACCGAGGGGCGACAATCCCTTTTGGAAAGGGCACTGACATCCGAGGAGGATCCACATAAAAGTTGAGCTTCGGTCCTTTGCTTCTAAGGCTGTGACTGGCGGAGCCAAAATGGCTATGTGCCAGTGCTACCGGAGGCCGGCGCACTTCCTTAGACGCAAAGGGCTTCTGAGACTTCTGCTGTGGCTCCGGAATGGAGTAGGCCTGTTTGGGCCGGGTGTCTGCACCTTTCGGATCAAACCATCGAGAGCTGGTGTCGGATACGTTTTTATCAGTAGTGATATGGCGGTTCTTCCACTTGATTCTGCAGGCGAATGTGTAAGCGGCTGCACGTCGGCACTCCAAGTTAAGCTGCCACGATCTGCTCCTACCTTTGTCGAAGCACAAGACCGAGACCAGATTGTCCGACAATGTGAAGACTATTTTACCCATGTTGTCAACCGTACGGCAGCTGCGTCTCAAACCCATCACACATACTTTGGCTTCTTTGATGTTGATGTGTACTTCCGGATGTCTCCATGGCCTGGCAACTAAAAGCTTCCAGCGTTCCAGGACTGACCACCGGCTGTGCACCTTCGGTATGGCGTTGGGGATCTCGATGAGCTCTCCGTCGTCGGCCCGGCTCGACACGTGTCGGGGCGGCTCTGACTTCATGTATTTGGACGCTCGCTGACTCAACTGTTTTCCAAATTTTGTGCTGGCTCCCAGTCCGGCATGGGACCGGTAACCACGCACAGTGAGATCAGCTAGATTTGTAATTGGTTCATAGGGCGATGTGTGGCCACCCAAGGGGGATAGCCGCCCGTGTGCTGCGTACTGGTCTGGTGATACCATAATAGATGGGGCAGTACAATGTCTCCTCTGAAAACGCCACTTCTCTTTGAATCTGATCTCCTCTCTGACCTCAGCGGACGTGACCTGACTGACCATAAGGGAGTAGCCATAAGTCGAGGAGTCCCCGATGTATGCCTCCTCCGAAACCGCCGCACTCAGATCACATTCGCAGATGAAAAATAGCCCTAGAGCCAGCTTCATCTCATGCCGCACCGACCCCCAAACTCTTGTGCGTTTCCCCAATGCAACCTCTATAAACTTGTAGGTAGCGTGCAAACAGGAAAGCCCGAGTTTGGCAATTTGAAAGAAATTCACAACATGGCCCGCCCAAACCCTAAGAACTTCGCCCTTTATACGCCCTCTTTTACATAGGGCCTTAGTGGCGAGGTAAAGTTTCCAAGCTCGGCTGCGAGTTTGATTCAGGGTATGCTGCGTTTCTCCAAAACGAAAGACAAGCCCTAACGAGTGAAGCTCCCCAAGAATCTCTTTTCCCGAGACGGTGAAAGGGATGCCCAACTCGTCGAACCTACTAGAGATGGTGAGCATGCGAGCCTGCGCATCAGCGGCTGTGCCTCCTATGACTTGAATATTGTCGACATACACCCCAACAACGGGTCTGTCTGGGAATATGGAGGGCACTGGCTGCTTATCGCGGATAAGATCTGAATCACTATGGTTATTAACAAAAGTGGATTGATGAACGACGATTTCATTAGCGAAGTGTAAAGCCCATGACCATCCCATGCATATACCGCAAAAACAAGCTGTGAGAGTCTCGTAGGGCCCTACAGGGGTGTATGCTTGACTAAGGTCATCCCAGATCTGATCAACCATGAGTCCTAATTCTGAAAGCTCCTCAACAGAAAACCAGTCACCAGCACTAAACCAACTAGCCAACTGCTGAATTTGAAAATTGTAAAAACAGTCACCAACATCCCCTTCAAATCCATCAGCTCCAGACTCAGAATCACTATCTCCCCATATGCCACCGAAACCTGCCTCCTCTAAAGTTTCCGAAGACAGGTCCAGGTTACTAAAAGCTTCCGGCGTGGCCAGCCTTGTTTTGGGCGGTCTCTGATGGCAGGCATTTGGAATCCTAGCGTCAACTATAAGCCTCAACATGCCATCCTTTTTCTTAACACAGAAGAAACCTATCTTAGCTTTGGCCGTCCTACGGAAGGTTAAAAGTCCACTTCGGTGCAGTGCTTGGTAGAGTTGTATACGTCGTGACTTTGAATTCTTAAGCTTGGGATCCCAATAGGGGGAAAAACTAAAACCATCACTCCTAAGAGTTTCTAGATCTGCCTCCGAGTGTTCTACACATGTAGAAAAAATCCTAAGCAAGCCGGCAGCGGCCGGCGGCAGGAGATCTTCGGCTGACCTAGGTTTCAAATTCCGTCGCAAAACCTTAATTTTATCAATGCTATAAGCACCCAAGTGTTTGGCCCCCAATTCATATTGGTTGGTGGTCTGCAAAAGA
>CALGTP010000757.1 GCA_937902105.1 uncultured Actinomycetes bacterium | reverse complement strand
GCCAAGTAGGAGTACTATGGATTCCGAATGATCATGTTTCTGTAAAGATGCTGAGACTCATGCGGGCAAAGTGCTGAGATGGGCGTGCAGACGAGCAAACATCAGGCCTTGCCCGCGCAACTAGCAACCCTTTGATATACGGCTTCAGGGAACCATTGCGTCACTCTGTGGGTGGTCCGGTCTTAGCAGAAGTGCAAACGGCATACCTGGTACTCCCGCAGCAACCGTCAGACTGCGCAGTTTCTTCTCCGGCCGAGCCGCAGATCCTGCGCACTCTTCAGGCCATGAGATGTCGTCGCCCGAGTCAGGCATGTGCGCTGCATCAGCAGGGGCTTGAGCCGCATCGCCAGCGTCAGTCAAGTCTTCCGCCATGGTGCTGACCGGGGTGCTGACCGGGGTGCTGAGGGAGCTGCTCACCTGTCCGCGCTCATCTACATGATAGCCAGCGCCTTCCAGTTTAGCAATCAAAAGGGAAAGGCCTACCCCAGGATGGGCGCGTCGGATGTTCGCCAGCAGCACCTCCAACTTGACAGGGCCCCACTCCGGTGACACGAACTCCTCCAACTCAAAGCCAGCGATGTCCAGAATACCTTGTTTTGTGAAGCTGCGTGCTTCAGCCAAGCCCTTCTCCACCTCCTGCGTGCGACCCTGCTGGTATGCCCGAAGAATTTGCGCCACGATTGCATTCTGCACATCTTCTGACGCGACCGCAGACCCCACAGCGTCGTTGGGTTGGCGCTTCACGTGGTGATCTTTCGTCGGCTTCCAAACGAAGATGTTTCGTACAGGGAAAGCAACCACTCGATCTTGAACGTCACCATATGTGCGAGGCATCTCGTTCATGCACAAGACATTGGTGGACTGGCAGAAGATGCTGCGCTGCTCTTTCTGGTGCTCCCTGATCACAATGCCATCTGCGTCGCCGCCTGAGATCATCTTGATGGTCTCTCCGTCGAGCATTCCACCGCCGCGCAGCTCCGAAGACCAAGCAAGCCGAGTATGCTGCATATTTTTCATCCACAGCATCTCCTTGGCAGGGTCGGCGGCGGACCGCGCGTTGTACTGCAAGGAATTGGCCGTGAACGTGTTGACGTAGGGTCCGAAAGACCGTCCCAACGCGTGCAAGGCGCTGGACTTTCCTTGCGTGCCACGCCCCGAAGCTGACACCAACAAGTAGAGTTGGCGATCTTCCGTGTGGCCTCCTAAAGCACGCGCAGCGGCGTACCTGAACGCAGCCGCCACCTCATCCGACATACATCCCTTCAAGATATGGGATACCTCTGCTGTGGACGAAGGGTTGTAAGCCCTATGGACACGGATGACGCTGACCACATCGGGCGTAAAAGGCTCCAATGTGCCAGTGGCCATGTCAAGAATGCCGTTCGTGAACAAGAGTTTGCCCTTTGACGAAGTCTTGGCAGCTAGCGAAATGTCCACCTGTCTGGCTGGCCACATTCCGAGCAAGCGCAGCCAATGAACAACTCCGGGCAAGGCCTCCACCACACTCTTGGCTGCTGTCAACGACATTTTCAAATTCGAGCGCTGCAACTCGCCATGCATGGCAGCATTCCCAGTGGGGGTCTTGAGATACACTCGCACGCCGTCCTCTGGCAACCAGAGAGTCCAGATTTCAGCTTCCGGGTCATCCCAACTTTCAATAAGGCCTCTGCGCTGCACTAAGGACCACAACAGGAATTCAGCCTTCAACGCTTCTGTGAGCAACGCTGGACTGGCATTGTCAGGCCATCGAAAGACCGTGGATAAGAAGGACTCGAGCTTCGCCCGGTCTGCAATAGTGGGAGTCATGTTTTTCATGCGAAAACGGACGCGCAGCCCAAGGTGTTTCTGGACCGCCGCCTCAGCCAAAGCACAGATTTTGCTCGCATCCACTCCGGGGAAAACGATGTATGGTGCACCATCGTGGAGCCAGGCCCACAAACGCATCGCTCCCGCTGTGTCTGCAGCCACTTGCTGTGCAGCCACCAAACAAACCGCGCCCTCGAGGGTGCCCGCAATATAAGCAATAGCGGTCAAATCCGTGGCGTCTTCCACATTGTCGTCCTCCTGGGCTGGGTCTGCGGCAACCGGCGCCACATAGTCCTTGGCCTTCTTCCGTGCTTCCCGCGCTCTTTCCCGGGCAATGTTCGCGATGCCTCGCCAAACCTGCAAGATTCCAAGATTGTTCAGACTGGTCTGGGCGTCGCGCATCTCTTGATGGAGACCTGCCAAAAGGGGAGGCACCTGCCCAGACTCGGGAGTGAACTTTCGCAAGCTCGCCCCGTACACGATGGCATTGATAGCCTCCTTGCCGGCCTTCTTCACCAAGTCCTGATCGGCACAATCCGGCCGGAGCAGCGTCCCAATCTCTTCGCGGACTTCGTCGGCCTGCTCAGCGGCGGCCTTGAAATTCTTGCTGTCCAAACCAAGGAAGTGCAAAATGTTCAGCATTATGTAACAATGCATGGCCTGCCCATCGAGCTCCTGCATCCGGGCGCCTGCAATGGGTTCAACAACGGCCTCGGCCAACAGGCGGCGAAACCAACCAGCAAAGCCTTGACCTCCATCCCTGGCGAAAGCGCGCCCGCATGCGTGCCTGGCATATTTGACCCTTGCATTGAAAACCTGGCCCGTGCCTCCCAAAGCAGAGAACGTCAGGCGCGCACGGTGTATCATGCGATCCGAAAGCGCCGACCCCTTGTGTAAGGGCGCTGCTGCGGCCAACCTCAATAGATCGCGGCTTTGAGGGGAGTGGAGCTCATCCACCCAGAAGTCCGTGAGAAAGTCGGAGAGCTGCTGCAACCAAGGCCGCAAGCCATCCATACGTCCGGGGCTACTCAATCCTGGAGAAATTCGGACGCCCTCCCGCCAGTGCCAAAGTGGATCGTTTTCGTCGATCTGACAAACCGACGGCGCCAGCACGGGGCCTGCCATAGACAACAACGTATGCCGCCACAACCTGGAGAAGCCGGTTGGGACATGGGGTGCCGGCGACGCCGAGGGCTTCGTCGAGGGAGACAGCGAAGACGAAGGCAGCCAGATTTCCTGGTGGTCCTCCAAGACGATCATAGAAGCAACTGCAGCCGCTTTCACCACCTTCTGGCTCCCGGCCCTCGCTACAGAGTGATCGTCCACGCACCACCATTGCCCGGACCTGATCTCAAAATGCTGCCAATGGCCGCTGGAAATCTCCGCATCGTCCAGAGTGTCCGCATCACACTCGGACGACTGGTGCAACAGGGCTGTGTGCACACAGAAGCACCGAACTCGCCGCTCGACTTGCAGCCTTTGACCGGAAGCGGAGGTGAAGGATAGAGTAATTGGATCCAGCATGCCGTGCAAAGGCGTCCGCATTACCCTCAAGAGACCAGTCTCTTCGTCCCGGGTGTAACGGTTCACCAGGACCGGCAAGGACGTGGGGCAGCTGTCAGCTTCGCCGCGCAAGACCAGCTCCCGAACTCCAGAATCAAAACGCCTGACGTGTTCACCGCGCCTGATCTTGAATTCATCATTCACCTGCTCTGTGAAAGCGTCCTGCAAGAGGGCTTGTAAAGAGCCACCTTCCTGGCAGTGTATGGCCACAGCTCCGCGATCATACGCAACGAAACCGCCCTCTGCAAATTCATGCAAGTTTGCATCAAGCAAAACATGGCCGCGCTGACCTGCTCCGGGACTATATCTCCAAGCCAAAGGGAGAAAGCATCTCAACTCAGCTGCCAGAGCCTCGAAAGTCAAGTTTGCATCCTGGTGTCCGGCGCCACACAACTTTTGCTCGACCAAAACATCCTGCAGGACTTTCATCAATTCTTTCGGCACCACTCGCTCCACCGCCACCTCGGCCACACGTTGCAACTCCTGCACGACAGCCTTCCCGCAACCACCCTTTGTCAATTGAGTGAAGGTGACGTCCATGGCGTACATGGCAGAAAGAGCCACAGCGATGTGGCATGTACTGCCAGGATTGGCATGCCCCTTAGATGTGGGAAGCGAGGCAGCCTCAGGTTCATCAGCGTCGTCTTCCTGCCTGCCCGCGAGCTCGGAAATGGATGTGCCCTTGCCTCCTGAAGTTGCTTTGGAAGCTGCGCCTTTCGGATTGGTGACCGGCCGGGCGTCCTCGAGCCTGGCATTGGCATCTCCCATCAGCTCGTCGTCTGCACTGCCTGAGGGCACGCTCTCTGCTTGACGGCCGTACAACTTAGCCAACTCCTCGAAGTTCACGAAAGTCTTGTCTGACCCGCCCTTGCCGCCCCTCTCCACACGAAACTCAAATTTCTTGAACTCCTGGTTTTTAGCATGCTTCTGCAAAGCCTTGCGAGCGTAATCGGCTGGGATGATTGCTTTGTCTTTGCTTTGGGTATAGCTCTCATACAGCAAAGGATACACGTCCGACCAAAGCACCTCCTGTGCCTCGTTCGTGCCTGCCCGGATCTTCGCCTCATGCTTGATGAAAGAGCCAGACACGATGGCAAGATTGCACCAGGAGGCAGTTTGGCTGACGCCTTGGCTTGCGTTCTGGCTGGAGCCTGGACTTGAGGTTTGGCTGGCAGATTGACCTTTGGTCTTCTTGACAACCATGATGGCCTAGGGACGCGGCCACCATTGTTTGACGCTCCTCAGCTACGAAATCTGCTACTACACATACATATATATAGAGGTATA
>CALGTP010000756.1 GCA_937902105.1 uncultured Actinomycetes bacterium | reverse complement strand
CCCAGCGACAGAGGGGCCGGGGCGCGGAGGGCGGAGGTAGGTCCGCCCCGAGCCCCAGGCCGACCCCAACAGCGCCGCCGGCCTCCATGCTGGAGCACAGAGACAGGGCGGCAAAGCGCGCGCGCGAAGAGCAGCGGAGCGCCGACCAGGAGCGCGGACCCAGCGGGGGGGACAGCCCTGGGCACGACTCCCCACACAACAGAACAGGGGACAGCAGGGACATCTGGAAGCGCATTGGCGCCAGGGCCCAGCGCACAGCGCAGGAGGCCCAGCGCGCGGTGACCGACCAGCTGCAGGCAGAGCGGCTGCAGGAGCACGGCCGCGGAGCCCCACACAACAGGACGGCGAGCAGCAGGCAGAGCGGCGCAGACCACCCAGACCCCCTGGCGGAGGTAGTGAGGGGAGCGGAGCTCACCCTCGGATACAACGTGGAAGAAGCCGACGAGGAGATCGAGATGCTCGACGAGGGGCCTGGCGAGGGGGCAGCACGAAGCGCCGGGCCAGGCACCTCGTGACCAGGAGGCGATGAGCCCGCTGCAGCGGAGGCTGGCCAAGCGGGCACAGCAGCAAGAGGAGCAGCCGGAAGAGGAGAGGTACAGCACCATCTTCACCATCGAGCAGGGACAAGCATGGCAACTGACGACGGGCTCAGACATGGAGACCAGGTCGGAACCCGTGGGGCGCGTCGACGAGTACAGCGGGGGGGACATCAACCCCGACCTGGGGTGCAAGGCGCACCAGCTGAAGATGAAGTACCCACACCCAGACATGATGCTATGCGACACCTGCTACGGCATCCTGGGGGAGGGCATATGCCGCAGGCACGAAAAATGCCAGCTCGCAAGAGCAAGGAGGAGGGAGCGGTGCATGGACTGCGGGCAGGGCCCGGAGGCATGCCACGGCGCAAACTCCGAGTGCAAAGAGCCGCTGGAGGCGGCGGTGTGCGTGGCGGCGACGCTCTACTCCCGCATAGGGCACAAGAGGTACGTCGAGGCGTGCCCCACGGCCGACATGGCCGGCGTCACCACCAGGGGGCGACGGGATATGTGGACGGGGCTGAGGGCGAGCACGGTCGCAGAAGCGGAAGAAATGACAGACTGGGACCTGTACTACGTCATCGACATGGACGCCTCCACGGGCAGATCCCAGGTGCGGGGCACAGGCGGACGGTGGACCATGTCCACAGCAAACGTGCCAGAATTCCTCATCAAGCAATACACCGAGCGGAAGGAGAGGGGCGGCAACCCCCCGGTGCCGCAGCCGCGAGTGGTGGCACTGGCCGACATCATCGGCGGCCTCAGCGATGAGGAGAGCTCAGCCGATGAGGACATGGCACCACCGAACGTGACGTACTCACAGCGCGGCGTCACGTTGGAGCGGCTGGCATCGAGGAAGGAACACGAGGCGGAAGAGCAGCGCGCGAATACGCAACAGAAGGTGCGCGAGCGCGCCCAGAGGGAGCACGAGGCCGCAGAGCGGACTAGGCTGGCGAATGCGGTAGCGCGGAACGTGACCGAGGCGGGCGAGGGCGCGATGGCGGCAGCGATGCTGCAGATGGCACAGACCATGAAGATGATGCAGGACAAGATGCTGCTAGGCAAGGACAAGCCGAGCCCGGGCGACTCGGACGGTGACGAGGGTGACTCGCTGCTGGACGCGGCGTCCTACAGACACGGGGGCGACATCATGTCCCAGTTGCTGGAGGCACTGGACAGAGACAAAGAGGACTTGGACATGAGGCCGAGGCTGTACTTCTGCCTGGAGGCGCAGGGGTACCACAGCAAGTTCCCGTTTCAGAAGATGCAGGGCGACCCCAGGCACATGGATATATCCTGCATGCTGGACGAGAACGCGGCGACCGCTGCGGACAAGACACAAGAGCAGAAGCAGCTGCAAGCGGTGCAGGGGCAGGGCGACAGCAGCCTGGAGGCTGGGAAAAACGGGAACGTCAGGCTGGTGACAGGAAAGAAGCCACAGCTGACGAAGCCCACGCTGCAGAAGAGCATCTCGACGAAAGACGACCTGTTCCTCGCGCTATACGCATGGGCGCACCACTACAAGGCAGCAGGCATGGGGGAATACGAGACCCAGGTGATGCTGCACACCCTGAGCCTGAGAGAGATCTGGCAGAGCAAGGTCCTCGGGACAGACGCGAAGGCCCTCATCGACCTGGACGCCAGGCTGCGCGAATACAGATGCAGGGAAGGGCGGGACGCGTGCTGGACAGTGAGCTACGACACCAACAGCGCCGACCAGCGCATCCTGGCCAAGATCGTAACCGACTCGAGGGCCAGAAACTCTATCAGGCGCGACAAAGACCAGTCGGACGCCGGAGGAAAGGGAGGCAAGCAGGGAAAAGGAGCAGGAAAGGGCGAACGCGGCGGAAAGGGCACCACAGAGCCCGCGCCGAGGCCTAAGGTCACGCCGATCGAGGTGCCACCAGAGTTCTTCAAGGAGTGCCAGAGTGAGGCGCCCGACGTGTGCTCCATGTTCGCATGGGCCGGGAAGTGCTCCCGCTCCTCAGGGAGCACATGCGAGAGCAACAAGGGCCACACTTACCTGCACACATGCAAAAAGTGCAGGTTTGAGAAGGGCGAACACGCAATCAAGCTGGGCGTCTGCCCGAAGTAGCGTCGTCTTTCACCAGAGGGTGATAGACAGAAGCACGGTGGTAAAGGAAATAGAAATCCACGCACGCAACGTACGAGAAAGCGTTAACTATATTAAAGAAAAAGAAAAAACATTAAAACAAGAGGGCATCACGATGCTCACACTGTGCGGAGGTATAGGCACCTTCGCACTGTGCTACGAGAAGGCGGGCGGCCGGATCAAGGCACACATAGGGTGCGAGATCGACCCGATGGCGCGAGCCATCGCGAAGACCCACCACAACATCGACCATGTGACGCTGCCGCAGGACCTAACGCAGATCACAGCAACAGACATACAGGAGCTCGTCGCCAGATACGGAGCAATCGACGTAATGGCGTGGAGCACGCCGTGCCAAGGCCTCTCGCGCGCGAACCGCGAGGGCCAGGGCATGGCAGACAGCAGATCGGCACTGTTCGAACGAGCAGTGTACGTGTACAAACTGCTGAGGGCGCACAACCCACAAATTAAGTTCATCGCGGAGAACGTGGACTTCAGGACCAAACACCCCACAGACTACGCATGGGCATGCGAGCAGCTGGGGCAAGCTGAGTACAGCGACGCCAGGGAGATGTCGGCGGCGAACAGGAAACGACTGTTCTGGCACAACCTGGGAGAGGGAGACGGCGAGGCACACGAACCCATCGACGCGAACACGCTCCTGGGACCAGGTGCGAGGCTGAAGCACGGAGCGAAGACCGCGCCGTGCCTGATGGCGTCGTGGAGGTGCACGCGCAGGGGTTGCAGCAGGAGGTGCACAGACCCGCACAACCACACAGAGTGGCAAGAGATGTACACATCGAACCCGGTGATCGTCACGGAAGGAGGCCGTGATAGGCAAGTGAAGCCCTCCGAGGCGGAGGCGCTCATGGGATACCCGAGGGGGTACACACAGATGGCGGCCACCACCGAAGGCACGAAGATCGTGTCGGACATGGAGAGGCTGCAGAAACTCGGGGCGGCGATCGACGTCAGACAACTGACGCAGCTCATGCGACGCGCAGTGCAGGACACGGCCGCGGGCGGCCCTGGCGCGTGCGGCAGAGAGGCGACGGGCACACCGATAGGGCCCGTGCAGACAACAGTGCATCAACACGTGAAACCCCACAGGGAGTGGAACACGGCCAATATCGCCAGATGGCTAACGGCAGGCGACATGCCGGGAGCCGACGAGGCGCCGGCGAGCTGGAACGCAACATGGCACCGGGATTGGCAAATGCACGACCTCGAGGACATCGTGCGATGCTGCACACAAGGGTTCCCACTGCGATACGAGGGCGACAGAGAGCGCCACGTTGAAGCGGCGAACGGCAAGACGTGCCGAGAAAACCCGGAGGTGACAGCCGACGAGCTGAGGAAGGAGGTGGCCAAAGGGCACATCGCGGGGCCGTACAGCGAGCCCCCGCTCCCGGGATTCAAAGTCGTGCCGAGGGGCCTCAAGGAAGAGCCCACCAAGTTCAGGCCAATCAGCCAGGGAAACAAACCAATCGGGGACTCAGTCAACGAGGGGATACCACGGGCGGAGCACATACAGCTCGCCCGGACCAGGGACATCGACCGACGAATACGGCGATGCATGGAAGAGACAGGAGAAGTGTGGATCGCGAAGGCCGATATCAAGGCGGCGTACCGCACAATGCCAGTACGGCCAGAGGACTGGCAACTGCAGGGCATCAAGTGGAACGGGGAGTACTACATCGACCTCCGAATGAGCTTCGGGTGCCGGTCGAGCGTGGACCAATGGCTTAGGTTCTCAGACGCGCTGGCATGGAGCCTGCAGCGCATGGGAGTCAACGCACCGCACTACGTGGACGACTTCCTGTTCATTGCCTCAAGTGAGCAGGAGTGCCAGGAGCAGGTGGACAAGTTCAAGTTCATATGCACGAGCTGGGGGGTCACGTTGAAGGAACAGAAGGACTGCGGGCCAGCGCAGATCATCACCGTGCTGGGAGTGCAGTACGACACGACACGCATGACACGGAAGATAGATCCAGGACGGATCGAGTCCCTCGCAGAACTGGTCGAGGAGACCAAGTCGTCGAACGAGCGCGCCAAGTGGGAACGCCTAACAGGCATCTTATGGTACGTCATCAGATGCGTTCCTGTGGGCACGCCCTTCCTCCAGAGCATAATGGAGACCACCCTACGCGCGAGGGCGCAGGGGAGACCAGCAGCACCGTCACGAACAGCCACCGAGGCGCTGGACTGGTGGGCCAAGGCGCTCAGCGCCATGAAGCAGGGCGAGCAGCAATGGCACGGCGAGGACCTGATACAGAAGCGCAGGGTGAGAGTGCAGAAGGCAATGGGTGACGCAGGGTCCGAATGGGGGATGGGGGGACACGACGGACAGTGCTTCTACAAAGCACGATGGACAGACGAACTGTGGCAATCAGTGCAACGCAACAAAGGGCCCAGTTCCTTGCACATGGAGGCCCTGCAGCTGCTGGTGATGACACGCATCATGGCAGAAACATGGAAAGGCAGCACCGTGGTAATAGAGCTCGACAGCCTCGGGCTGAAGAACATCGTCCGGAAAGGGAGACACCGGGACAAGAGGATGAACGACATCCTCAAGGAGCTGGCGCTGTGGCAGGTGAAGTGCAACTTCACACTAGAGCCACAATGGGTCAGAAGATGCTACAATGAAGCAGCAGATGCTCTGTCGAAAGACGACATGAGCAGGTTCTGGCGTAACGTGCAGGGGAACCGTACGCAGCTGACCGTACTCGAAGAACACCTGAGGCTGCCAGACGGCACGCTCAGGGAGCCTGACAACACGTGCACTCAGCCAGGGCCGACGCAGAACATGCAACGGATGGCAGTGCACCAGCGAGCAGGAAGGATGAGGCGCACGAAAGCACAGAGAGCGGACTGGGACACTAGACCAGTGAGACAGATAACAGAGCCGATCCGACTGTCGGGCAGGAGACCGACGGAGGAATTGAAGGCACAACTGAAACAGAAGGTCCAGACGCACGCGGTGCTCACGGACCCAACGTACAGGACGCGCGCAGGGGTCAACCATTACGTGAAGTTCTGCGAGAGGATCGGAGAGCACAATAACATCGCGCCGCGCGACACCGCGGAGATGGTGGAGAGGCTGAGGTGGTGGCTGGCGGACGCCCCAGTGACCTATACATGGAAGGGCAGGAAAAAGAAAGGACTGGCGACTGGATCCATCAACGTGTACGTCATGAATATTGACCACTGGTGGGCGCACACAACGGGCAATCCGCAGCGCCTGCTGACAGGCCAACCTGAAGTGGTGGCAGACAGGAAACTGATCACAGCGTCATACAGAAGCGGACAGAGGCAAGTCCACGGCCTGCTCTACGAAGACGTGAAGCAGCTGTTGGGAGCCGCAGAGAAGCTGCCGACAAAAGCAGCGGGGACGATGCTGAGGGCAGCATACAACCTGGCATGGTTCGGGATGCTCCGACCATCAGAGTACATGCTGACGCCCGGCCACCCAGAATTCGACCCGAGCAGACACATGCGAGCAGGCGACATCGAGCTGTTCAGAGGGTCCAAGCTCATCTCGCACACTGACACTCAGGAAGCGACACATATGACAGTCAACGTCAAGCAGTCAAAGTCAGACTGGCAGAGGCTGGGGGCCACCCTGACAATTGGGGCCATCGGGGGGCAGGACTGCCCAGTGGCATGCATGCAGCGATACTTGCGAGCGCAGAGGCCAGCGAGGGAGGGACCTCTCTTCCCTGGCTTGCGTTATCAAACGATGCTCACAACGCTCCGGAAGCTTATCAAGAAGGACGAGGAATTGTACGGCCTCCACAGCTTCAGAGTGGGAGGGGCCCAAGCGTTGGCTATGGCAGGGAGGTCCTTTGAATACATCATGGCCAGAGGCCGATGGAAAAATGTTGAAAGTGTGGTACGATATGTCGAGACTCCGCTGGACATCAGGATAACTGACTCCAGGGACATGACATTGCAGAGGGACGCACCGCCAGGACGACCGACAAGCGTATGGGGGGGGACACACTATCCAGAAGTGGGAAGGCCTAGGAACACCTCAGTTAGAGGGGGGGTTCCAAGGTCAGGATAGTTAAGTGAGTGTTTAAACTCCAACCATTGTGATTATCAATAAACCAATTTAAGTTGATACATCAATTGTCGTCTAAATTTCTATATGCAATTTGTGTATGTAAATTCGCAAGTAATTTCGAATCACCAAATTCATGAGAAAGCTTTGACCATGTGAAAAGAGAGTGACCTCACGAATCGTGAGGGCACACAGAATATATATTCTGACACTGAAGATAAGTCAATAGAGGTTGACCGAATCTGGAAGTGTTTGTTTGCTGAAATCACCAACCAAAATGCCCACCCACCCGACCCCACAGGGTATAGCGACCGAAGGGTCACTTGCCCGAGCGCACCGCCCGAAGGGGCGATGAGCTGGGGAATCCCATTATGCAGACACCCGTGAGGGTGGTGCATTGGGAAGGCCTAGGAACACCTCAGTTAGAGGGGGGGTTCCAAGGTCAGGATAGTTAAGTGAGTGTTTAAACTCCAACCATTGTGATTATCAATAAACCAATTTAAGTTGATACATCAATTGTCGTCTAAATTTCTATATGCAATTTGGACTTATTATGTATGACACACATCGAAACAAGGCAACAAACGACAACATGAAGACACGACGACAGCAAACAGAGCACGACGCACCTCAGGCTGTTCTGCACCTGGAGCAGCCGCCTCCAGATCCTCACCTGCCACCACATGAGTTGCCTGCCACCAGGTGAGTTGCAACACAAAACAAAAAGCAGAGAGCACGAAAAGCATTAAAGCAACCGAGCTCAGAATCAGCGCTCAGAATCAGCGGAGCGCGAAAGGGGGGCGAGGGGGTGGGCTGGGCTTACCTTCCGGCGTGTCGACGTCCATCGGTGTTGTCCCCTCGCGTCCATCACCTACACGACACATATGAGAGGGAAAGACGCGAGAGGCGGGGATGGGGAGGCGCACGTGAGCGCAAACTGAAACGAGGGTGAGGGGCTCACCTCCGGTCGGGCCGAGGTCCATCGGTGTCGCGGTGGATGCCTCGCGTCCATCACCTAACGTGCGTGAGACAAGGACGGGAATATCAAGGTGAGAGGCGGGTTTGTCAGTGTGTGCACAGGATAATTAAGGCGAAGGCGAGCGCACCTCGAGCTCGAGCTCGACTCTCCCGTCCAACCTTGAGCTTGTATTGAAACTCTTTATTAATTTGTAAATGCCCTAGTTTTTGTCGTTAAAGTACT
>CALGTP010000755.1 GCA_937902105.1 uncultured Actinomycetes bacterium | reverse complement strand
ATTGTTGAAGGTGACTCTGCTGGCGGTACGGCACTCGATGCGCGTGATCCCCGAACGCAAGCCATCCTGCCGATTCGTGGAAAGATTTTGAATGTTGAGCGGGCGCGTCTCGACAAAATGCTGAAAAATACAGAAGTGATTGCCTTAGTCACGGCAATCGGTGGCGGCGTTGGTGACGAATTTGACGCAGCCAAAGCGCGTTATCACAAAATTATTATCTTGGCGGACGCCGATGTTGACGGCAGCCATATTCGGACCTTGCTTTTGACTTTCTTCTTCCGCCAGATGCGCCCGTTGGTTGAAGCTGGCTATGTATACATTGCGCAACCACCGCTGTATTCAACAGAGATCGGCAAAGTAAAGATCTACCTCAAAGACGATGTGGCCAAGGCACGTTTTATGGAAGAACATCCGAATCACAAAAAAGATTTCCAGCGTCTCAAAGGTCTCGGAGAAATGGACTGGGAAGAATTGCGTTCGACGACAATGTCGGACGAATCTCGGACACTTCTGCAAGTCCATGTTGACGAAGCAGCTTTAGCTGATGAAGTCATGGGCGTGCTGATGGGTGATGACGTTGAAAGTCGCAAACACTTCATTCAAACGAATGCAAAAGACGTAAGGTTCCTTGATATCTGATGGCTAGTAAAAAAACGCCCCCCACCACGCCCGAGGAAGGTGCAACACCCTCCGAACCCAATATTCCTGTACAGCCAGTTGCCTTACAAGATGAAATGGAACGCTCGTTTCTTGATTATGCAATGTCGGTCATCATGGCGCGTGCCCTTCCCGATGTTCGCGATGGTCTCAAGCCCGTGCACCGCCGCATCATTTGGGATATGGAAGAGCAGGGGTTTCGTCCTGATCGTCCTTTCGTAAAATCAGCGCGCGTCAGTGGCGACACGATGGCCAAGTATCACCCTCACGGCGATTCCGCGATTTATGACGCTTTGGTTCGTATGGCGCAACCATTCTCACTGCGACATCCGCTCATTGCCTTTCATGGCAACTATGGATCTCCCGACTTTGGTCCGGCGGCTAGTCGTTATACCGAATGTCGTCTGCATCCTTTAGCGATGCATCTATTGGCTGATATCGACGAGAATACCGTCGACATGGTCGATACCTATGACGGATCGCGCGAAGAACCAGTCGTTCTTCCGGCGCGCTTTCCTAACTTGCTCGTTAATGGTTGCCAGGGAATCGCTGTGGGAATGGCCACCAATATCCCACCCCACAACTTGGGCGAAGTGATTGATGCATGTATTCATTTGTTGATGAACCCCGAAGCCACAACCGATGATCTGATGGCCTTTGTCAAGGGCCCAGACTTTCCGACGGGTGGCTCAATCCTGGGTCGCTCTGGAATTTTGGACGCTTATCGCACGGGACGCGGCAGTATCAAAATGCGTGCCACGGCAGCGATTGAAGAAACCAAGCGTGGAGGTATGCAGATTGTCGTCACGGAGTTGCCGTATCAAACGAGTTGCTCGGCAATCGCAGGACGCATCCAAGAACTTGTGGATAATGGAGAACTTGATGGCATTGCCGATGTCAACGACGGTTCATCGGGTGGAAAGACCTATCTCACAATTCAGTTAAAGCGCGATGCCAATGCCAATGTGGTGTTGAATAATCTTTTTAAGCAGACACAACTTCAGACAAGTTTTGGAGTGAACATGGTGGCCCTTGTTGATGGGGTGCCACGGCAACTGACTTTGGCTGACGCCTTAAATGGATATATCCGTCACCAGATAGAAGTACTTACGCGGCGCACGACATTCCGCCTTGATAAAGCGCAACGACGACTACACCTCCTAGAGGGTCGGATCAAAGCGCTTGATGTCATTGATCAGATCATTAAGTTGATTCGTGAAAGTGAAGACGCCCCAGCCGCTAAAGCTTCACTCATGAATCCGCCTTACGAATTCAGTGAAGTGCAGGCCATTGACATTCTTGACATGCAGTTACGTCAATTAACACGTCTGTCGCGTATCGATCTTGAGACCGAGATGGGCCAACTCAACCAACGTATCGCCGAACTCGAAGGCATTTTGGCCGACGATGTTAAGTTGCGCGCAGTGATCTCCGAAGAGATGTTGGCTATTCGCGCTGAGTTTGCTACTCCACGCGTATGTCCAATCACTTTTGACTCAGGAGACATGAGTATTGAAGATCTTGTTGATGACACTGCTTTAGTAGTCGTGATGACAGAAGCCCAATACGTCAAAACTGTTCTAGCTTCAAACTTTAGAAGCCAGGGACGGGGTGGCAAGGGCGTCACAGGTGCCAAATTGAAAACCGATGACATCGTCAAGCGGGTGATTTTCACCTCTGCTCACGCATATTTATTGTTCTTCTCCAATCGGGGGCGGGTCTATCGGCTGCGCGCTCACGAACTTCCTGAACGCGAGCGAGCGACCAAGGGTGTTCCGATCGTTAACCTTTTGCCACTGCAATTAGGTGAAACCATTGAGGCGATTATTGATACCCGGAACTTTGATGCGGAGCGGTTCTTGTTCTTTGCAACTCGTGATGGAGTCGTCAAAAAAACAGCCTTCAATGAGTACGACAATGGACGACGAGATGGATTAATCGCTCTCAACTTGCGCGATAACGATGAGTTAGTGCGAGTCATTGAAACAAGTGGATCCGATGAGATTTTTATGGTCAGCAAATCGGGGATGACGATTCGTTTTTCGGAAACTGAAGTGCGACCGATGGGTCGTGCGGCCGCTGGCGTGCGTGGCATGAAGTTGCGGCCAACCGACAAAGTCGTCAGCGTCGATGTAGCGCGTGATGATGTGGCGATTTTGATGGTCACCGAAGCCGGCTATGGCAAACGAACCCAACTTGACAAGTTCCGAAGTCAGACTCGAGGCGGTATTGGCGTGCGCGGAATTCAAATTGGTGAAAAGAAGGGAGCGGTCGTGTCAGCATTCATGGCTGGTCTTGAAGATGAGATTGTGGCCGTCACTTCTGGTGGCTCCACCATTCGTACGGACGTGCGCAATATTTCGTCCCAGGGTCGTACGGCAACTGGAGTTCGCGTGATGAGCGTTGAACCCGGTCAGTCCGTTACTTCGGTTGCTTTAATTCTGTCTACTGACGACGAGTGAAACATCGCAGCGACTGCGATCGGGGCAATGTCAGCATCCTGATGATCGGGGTGGTGGCTGTGTCTTTGTCCTGCGTTCTCTCTTTGGTGGGCCTTGATGTGCGCTTGCGCCAATCGGTGGGCGCGCAAACTGTGGCAGATGCGGTTGCTTTGGCAGTAGTCAACTTTGGGGCAGAGGCAGCGCACGAGGTAGCCGATCGTAATCATGGCGTGATCGAAAAAATGGACATCTCCGAGAGGGGTATCGTCACGGTGACAGTGCGTTTAGGGGATGCTTTAGCTATCGCCACTGCCAGCGATTTACCCTGAATCACAGGGTTGATGAGCAAGCGACACCAGTGACGAGGGCGGGTGCTCTACGCTGACAGTGTGGCCGAAACTGATGACCCTTTTTTCATTGTCCCGGCGGACGTCCCCGATGATGACCTGACTCAACGCATCAGTGTGCCCCCCACAGCATCTCCCCAATCCCAGCCCGCAGTCAGCGAAACGCCCGTTATCGCAGTAGGACTTAGGCGGGCGGTCACTTTTGAGCGATCAAACTTGCGACGCAAGACGCGGATAGTGCGCCACATCGACCCGTGGAGTGTTTTCAAGGTCACTTTGGTGTTCCACTTCGTTTTATACCTGACCTTGTTGCTGGCGGGCGTTCTGCTATGGAATGTCGCCAATGCAACGGGCACTGTCGACAACGTCGAACGGTTCATGGAAAGTTTCGGGTGGGACACCTTCCAATTCCAGGGCGGCGAACTCTTTCATCAAGCTTGGGTTCTTGGCCTCTTTGCTGTCGTCGGGATGACTGGTCTGGCTGTTCTCGGGGTGACGACCTTCAACCTGATTACGGATTTGGTGGGCGGAATCACGATGACTGTTCTTGAGGGACCTCAAGAACCCGAAAAAGTGGCGAAAAAACCCTTAATCCTGCGACAAAGAAGAACATCTCGCACGGATCATCCGTAACGGTTGAGCCGGGGCTTTCTCGCCGATAGGGTTCTCAACCGCCGGGGCTATAGCTCAGTCGGTTAGAGCGCATCCCTGATAAGGATGAGGTCACAAGTTCGATTCTTGTTAGCCC
>CALGTP010000754.1 GCA_937902105.1 uncultured Actinomycetes bacterium | reverse complement strand
AGCTGCGACGAAGCTGGAGATATCCGGAGTGCTTATCATTTGGAGATTCGAAAGAAAGGCTGTTTATGTCGGCCCCTTGTTGATTTGATCGAACGCACTTTTTGTATTTGTTCAGTCCAGAGGGGGCATAAAGTTGGTGTTCGGATTTCTTCCTCTCGGCCATGCTTGTTGCATCTAAGTTGGCGCTTGTCTTTTGTCTCTGTGTTTTGTGGCCTCGGAGTCATGCGGCGCGTCTAATCCGAGGGAGCCGGGGCCCCAGGTGAGATATCATGACGTCGACGAAGTGGCAAGCGGCGCGGAAGCAGATGGCTCTCATGTTCTATCTTGCAGTATGGATGACGTCAACGAAGTGGCAAGCGCCGCCGAAGCTGTCGGCCGTATCTATAAGACAAAGACGGAGTCGATGCCTTCCTTCAACGATGAGATGGCTGTGATGCGCGCTGCGAATGTCAAGCAGACAAGCGAATTTGTAAGCATTTCTGCAGAAGGTCTGTCGCATTTTTGCGTCGCAGTGTCGTGAACATGTCTTGGTGGCAGCACACGGAGCTGCGTCACGAGAAGGAAGCCATGGAAATGGTAGCGACATGCAGAGGGTAGCGCCGCCTCACACCATATATCACGACTGTGGCTTATTCCTGCACAGGTGAGACAAGGGCAGTGTGGTGAGTGTGCCAGGGACTACAGTGCAACTTGCCCAAAGGATTTTACGTTGGCGCTTTGCTTGCCCCATGTGGCTGGGGGATGTGCTGTTGTTGCGTCAGGGGTGGAGTGGCGCAGATGAAGCTTGTAAGGCGACAAGTGCGTACTATGGCCCCTGCGAGGTATGCTGGTGGAGTTCGGCCCCTTGTTGATTTGATCGAACGCACTTTTTGTATTTGTCTAAGCCCGTGGCTTACTTCGGGGAGTACACGCTTTCGGAGAAGAGGAGTTTCGAGATAAGGTGCCAGGCGAGCTGGTAAGGTTGGACGCTGCTGATTTCGGTTGCGCACGTACTGGTTTCTGCAGGTATGCTGGCCTTGCTCGAGGGGCTCAGGGGGCAAAGCTGCTTTTGGCTCAGCTGACGTCGCTTCTGGAGCCCCTGGGGCTGACATGGGCGCAGGCGTGGGTGAAGCGGGCGCGCAGGGTGCCGGCGCTCCAGCTGCAGAAGCTAGCGCTGGTGGTGAAAATGGGCCCCTAGACGAAACGGGCAGGGTCCGGGCAATTTGATGTTTGTCAGTTGCTTGCGAGGGCATTCCCTTGACGTGTGCTTGGCGTGGCAGCTTTTGGCTGCTGACGCAAAGGTTTGCTTGCTTGGTTGGTTGTGAAAGTTGCTTCGTTCAAGGAAAGGAGCGCCATCGCTATGGTTGCTTGCAGCGAGCTCGTAGATACCTGAAATCTCCGGCAGGTCGTGTTGAGAGGTAATTTGAGAGGTAATTACGCGCTGGTTGGTTGAAGCGGATAGACGTATCTTTGCAATTTGTTGTTAGACAGTTGTGTCCGCAGGCGGTGTGGTTGCATGCTGCGGTGGAGGGCCTGCAAGCCAAGATGCTTCCCATGCCGAGTGTGTTGCAGCGGGCTCTGTTGCAGGTTTTCGCAAAAAGTGATGCAGCAGTGCAAGGTCATGCTTTTCGTGTTCCTTCTTTTGTTGGGGATGGTCTCGCAGTGTGACGCGGTGCCTGTGCTTGGGTTTGACCTGCCACGAGAGGTTTGGCGCAATGGCATCTCATTGTTGTCACTGGGGTTGTGTTTGTGTTGTTTGGGCAGCTCGTGATGGATGTGAACAAGGCCGCCCTGTGTCTTGCGTGCGGGAATTTCTTGGGGAGTGAATGGGGAGTTAGCTCGCTTGAGTTTTGGATCTTGTTGGCCATCTTGCTTTAGTTCTGGAATGCAAGTGCAAGTCCATCTTTGGGTTAGATTGAATAATTTTGTGTTTGTCTATGGTCGTTGGAGGGGCTGCGCAAGAAACTCCTGCCCGCAAGCGTGTGGCGCATGTGCTTTTTGGAAGGCGCCGTTTCCAATTGTGAATATAATCCTTGAGTCTTCGCCCGAGAGCGAGGATATGCGCGAGCCAAAGCTTGGCTCGCAGGAGGTCGCAAGGAGCAATGGCGGCCGCTCAATGGAGGAGAATATTGGCAGGGCATTGGCGGAGCAAGGTCAAATAGTTCAGGAATTGGAGAAGCTGAGCGTGAGGAAACGGGGCTTTTTACAGCGTGCCTGATGTTGTGTGAGCCGCGTGCTCTGCCACCGTGTGTCTGCAGCCATGTCTGCTTTGAAGCCGCAGCGCGTGGCGGAGTCTTGGATCTCCGGTGGGGGTGGCAGGCTGAATTCTTCATGGGTGGGTCGCTGGCTTGTTGGTGCTTGTGCAGCGTGTGGTTGCTAGACTTGTTGAGTTAAGTCGGTATATGAAAGGGTCAGGAGGAGTTGCCTTTGATGGAATGTGATGCGAAGAAGGCCACCGTCGAACACGAAATTGGAACATGCCGCTTGGGATGCACTCTCGCCATGGAGTTCCCTGGGCTCTACGGGGGTCGATTGCCCGTGGCGTGTTGGAAGCAGTTGCGCAGGGATCCTATTGTGGTTTTGTTTGCGGCGTGCTGCTCGGGATGCGTTGTTCCCTTGTGTTGTGCTTTGTGTGTTGGCTGCCGTCGGCGCTCGGCGCTTGGCGATTTTCGGCACCTTTGCCCGTGCTCTCTGATGTCCTCACGGATAGCCCTTTGCTTACGATAGACAACAGCAAGCAGAGGGCGCTGGATCTCGAAAAGGCATGGCTTGGGGTTGAAGCATGTTGTCGCCAAGAGGGCTTTGTTTGTTTGCTGCAAAGGCCATTGGCGGAATTATCGCTGTCGCTGAAGGTAAGGGGCAAGCTCCTGCGGCGTCTCTGCTCAAGGTTTCTCGATCGAGATTGCTAGGGCTTGATTAAATGGCTGCTTTGGTTGATGAGCTTGGAGGTTGATGCTGGTCGGCGTGTTGGGGACTTGAAGGAAGTTGCAGAGCCCGCAGTCCGCCACCTCAGGAATGCCGCGCGGTTGTTTGACGAAGCCAGCCGCCCCTCGACCAGCGAAGAGAAGAGCCTCAGGGATGAGTTGGAGGCTGCCATGGCCACGCCTACAAAACTTGGCACGCCGGAAAGAACGATCCCTGCCGTGGGTGCCTCGAAGTGCGTCAGTGACTTTACTAGGTGCCCCGAAGGTGACTCTGGCTTGTGATGGCGCTGGCTTGTTTGCGTGACCATGATTCCTGGTCTTTTGGAGGCTGGGTCAAGCGGGGCACCTTATGCTTCCTGGCTGCAGAGGGCAGCGTGGGCAGCGTGGGCAGCGTGGGCAGCGGTTGTGCAAACAAATATGACTTTGCCAGCATGAGTCTGGAGCAGAAGAGGGCCGTTGCTTCCTTGCATTATTTCTTTTTACTGGTCGAGTTTGGCGTCGCTGTCGCTCTAGAAAAAACAGTGCGTGCGTTTCAGTGCTTGCTGGTGGCAGTCAAGGTGAAGAGAAAGTGTGGGCTCGAATTCCCTTGCCAAGGTCAGGAGCAAGATAAAAGGGCTTGTTTAGCATGTGGTTGTCCTTTGTGATGTCCTTGCCAGGGGACTGCGAGTTGGACCTGGCAGCGGCAGTGTGTCCGGCCCTGTGGCAGGAAATGGGCTCTGGGGGATGCCGCGCGCCGTCAGATTACATTGGAGATTGCGAGACTTGGCTTGGCCCATTTCTGATGTGTCGCCTCGAACATTGTGAGAATATGCCATTATTATTACTCCTTAGTATTATTTGCTATTTTCCAGCGCCTTGAGCAAGAAGGAGAGGGTCTTGAACACGACAGGGATGACGGAGGAGGACAAGG
>CALGTP010000753.1 GCA_937902105.1 uncultured Actinomycetes bacterium | reverse complement strand
TGTCCAGCCTTATAGAGGGTCTGTACGATCCCTGTTAGGTCGGACGTCTCGTGGATCCTCCACGTGGAGAGTCTCCCTTTGTTGCTTAGACTTCCGACATATGTGGACGGAGCATGGTCCGTGTACACAGTAGTGCCGGCGTCTAGCGCTTGCGTCTCGATGAGGTTGCGAAAGTGCTCCAAGCAGAGCAATCGCGCGAGAGCCTCTCGATAGAAGACGGGAAGCTCTTTTTCGAACTCTGTCCATGCTTTACTGACCCATTCAACGACTCGTTTGAGCAGTTTGGACATTAGCATGTGCCTGCCTTCGTCTTCAACGTCGGGAGGTTTGGGTTCTGCGTATTGATACGCACATGCCCCCCATCCTTCGTTGCAGGCGTCGACTTCGATGAAAAGACGCTTGGTAGAGTCCTTGTTCCAGAGAAACAGGGATTCGTCCAGCATCATCGATTTGATTCGGTGAAACGCTATGTCATAGTCGGTTCCCGGAAGCCATTGCTTGGGAAACGGCTCTGTCACGCGTGTCAACCTGTGCAACGGAGAAGCCACTATGCCGTAGTAACGGCAATACTGGCTCATCTGTTGCGTGCAACCTAAAAATGCCTTCAGCTCTGTTACACTCCGTGGAGTGGACATGTTGCGGATGGGGCATAGGTTTTCGTCTTTGGGCCGTGTCTGATCTTTGGAGATGGTGTAGTTGTGGAAACTAATTTCACGCACGCCAAAGATCAGCTTGCTGGCTTTAACTTGTATACCGGCTTGGTCGAAGCATTCTATGAGGGCTTTCAGCAGCTCGAAGAGCTCCTCAAGAGTGTCGGCACCGGCTGCGATGTCGTCCGCGTATGAAGCGAAACGATGTCGCCATTTGGCAGGCAAGTACGTGTCCATAGCTCGGTAATATGCCGACTGTTGGACCGTAGATGCGGGTCTAGTTCCCATAGTGAGACGATCCCATGCGAAGATGCCCTCATGTGTTTGGAAGGCGGTCATTCGACGAGACTCCTCATCTAGGGGAATAGACCAGAACGCGTTTGCCGCGTCCGCCTTGAGATAGAAATTCCAGTGATGGAGCTTCTTGATCTCATTGGTGGCAAGCGGTAACGTACTTGGTGTCGGTTTCAGACACGCATTTATGAGCGCATTCATCGTGACCCTATACGACGTAGGTTCCGATGTCTTAGGTGCGCCTGGATCTCGCTTTGGAACGATCACAAGGCGCGATAAGCACCTTGGATTGTCACAGCTGGATACGACGGGAGTGCTACGGCAGAAGTGCTCAAGGACTTTCTGTGTAGCGGGCTTCCCATGATAGTAGGAGGCCTTGATCGTCGGCAATGGCCGAGGATTAGGACCCTTGGTGTATTCGTCGCGTAGCTCGAAACGATAGGGTTTGTTCAAGAACTCTGTCATTATGCGAGGTGCGCCGTTCTGAGTGGGAAAGACGCGTTCGCTCCCAACGAATTGTTGAAGATATTTCTTCACTGATTCTTTGAGAGTGGCCGAGACTTCCTTGCCATATGTCATGGAGTCTAAATGCCATTTGCTGACAGATATTCCGTTGACTGTGGTCATGTCTAGATTAGACTCTCCAGTTCCTTCAATACCTTGTCTGCTGACAATGGCTTGAAGTTGGAGCTCCGTCATACAACATCGATACACTTCGGAATCGAGGTCGTGTGACGTCTCATTAAGTGCTGCCCACGATGGGAGAATGCTCCTCGGGGTTGCACCTCCCACGTGAGCCGGCAACCGTCATTGGACTCTAGCGGAGGCCGAAGCATCCTCTTGGTCTCGTGACATGTCGTGGGCCAGTGGTGCAATCGGAGCTTCTTCTTGGATGCTCAATGAAGAGAGAAGACTCTCGTACTCACTGAGTGCCATGAAGCTGGTGACCGTGGGAGAACAGGAGCACGTACAGAGCCCTGATCTTCCTTGATCGTTCTCAAGCTTCGTTGCATTGTCGACCATGTCCTTGGCGATGACGAGATCGTCTTCGTACCAGGATAGGAGGTTACGGTGCATGAGATCAGTGATCTTTGCGAAGTAATTTCGCAGACCATCCGATGCTTGTATGCTGCGCTTAAGTGATAGCGGTTTGCCTTCGAGAGACGACTGGGCGTGGTGAAGAACGTCAATCTTCTCCGTGACCAGGGTCGTCATCGATGTGAGGAAGAAAGGTTGGTCTTCCTTACCCACACGCGAGGGCGGTGTGTCGTAAGCATAGGCGAGACGAACGTTGACGTTTCCGTCTACGTCCTTCACGTAATCCTTTCCGACGTCCCGATACCAATCGGTGGTGGATTCGAGGCAGGACATCCTAATGGGATGCATGCCATATTGTGCAGCGGGTTTGATGTCGTGAAGGTATTGCCTTTGCACGAGGTCGAACGCGCCACAGCTGTCTAGATGATCCGTTATGGTTACCCATTTGTTAGGGTCCATTGGATCTTTGACTTCCCGATACGCCTTGCAAATCGCACCTCTGACCCTCGTAGGGGATTCATCGGCGGGATTGTGCAGGGTCCAGAAGAGATCACTGTTGGTGTTGATGCCATGAGTAGGCTCATCACCAATAGTCTTGGGTGAGACTGGCTTTTGGTAGCCCTCTTTATAACGCAGGAAGAACCTGGAGTCAGAGAGGGGAGGCAGGAAGAATGTATCCAGAGGAAGTTCTTCTTCTGAATGGTATTCCTCGCTGTCTCTTGTTTCATGTTCCACTTCCTCGCCCCCTGATGGA
>CALGTP010000752.1 GCA_937902105.1 uncultured Actinomycetes bacterium | reverse complement strand
GGGCGTGACGATGAGATGTACCGATTCCCTGGACCTTTCAATCCGGCGCAGCTGCACATGTTGTTCAACCAAGGATACCAACTCGCCGTGGCTGAGGGCGTTGGGCCTGCAGTCGCTCCGCCTGCGCTTCTTGGAGCTGGCCCTGCCGGGCTCGGAGGCTTCGGAGTTGCCGCTGCTCCTCCGCTTGCCCTGCCTGGCTTTGCAGGCTCGCCAGTTCCAGACGCCGCCGCGCCTGCCGCTCTGCCTCAGCTCCCCTTGGCTGCACTCCATCCGCCTGCTGCGGGGGGGGTCGCTGGAGCTGGTGGCTTGGCTGCCCTTGCGGCTGCCCTGAACGCAGCTCCTGGCAGTGAGCAGGCCAGGTCCTCCATGCAGTCCGATGCTCGCGTCCTTAGCGTGAAGTACGATGCTGAGGGCAAGAGGAACCGGGACTTCAAGAGCGCCGTGCAGGAGTGCGCCGAGTCCGGCTTCGATGACTGGCTTCTTCGAGGCCCACGCACCGTTTTCTTTGTGATGAACTTCCTCTGCAACTTTGGGTTTCCGTTGGCGTGGCACACCAAGTGGAGAAACGAGACTCGGCTGCCGGCCGACTCCCGCGATGTCCAGCTCCATGAACTCATCTGCAAGGTCGTGCAGATTGCCCTTGTCTACGATCAGCTTGACATCACTAACCTTTGCTCCTTCGAACTTCTCTGCCGCGAGCTACAGATTATCGAGGAGCGCCATAGTGAGAAGTTTGTCGGCAAGGAGGGTGACTTCGATGACTTTCGTTTGTTGACTCAGCTCGACCAGACCATGTATTGCATGTCGCCCAAGCTCAAAGAATTCCTTGCAGGGGAATTGTCCAAAGAAGCCTCCGTGCTCAAGGAGCGCCGCAAAGCTCGTGAAGAACGGGCGCTCACTCGCAAGCCTCCGAAGAAGGGGGGCAAGGGTGAAGCGGAGTAGCTGGGCCTGCTGCTCGCAGGCCGTGGTGAATCCCTTGGGTGAGCCACATCATCGCTTCTGTTCGTGGAGGCACAATACCGCCGTTCGATTTTGACTTTTTCTCTCTCTCTCTCTGGCCATGGGATTCAATCGTCCTTGGGATGACGTGCCTAAGGAGATCTTCCCTTTGCCAAATTTTGACATTCCACATGCCGCGGTTGGGAAGAGCCGGGCTGTGAAGAGGCGTGTGGAGCGGGCCTTGCACTCACTGGAATGGGCCAATGATGGCATCTCTTCTCTGAACGACCTGTTTGGAGTCGGAGGATCGCCAGCTGCGGACCGTCCATCTCTCGCCCAGCAACACAGTCTTGAGCACTTGCGTAAGTGCTATCAGGGGCTGGAGCCGCCTTCAGCCTCTGTCCTCGCCGCTGCTGGCACGGGAGCCCTTCAGGCGCTCTGTGGCAGCAGCCCGTTGTACCAGGAGTCCGACTCCGCCGTACGACAGCCCTACACCAGAGACCGGGTCTCGTGGCCCCCATCAGGCTTTACTCCGGCGAGGCTGGAGGA
>CALGTP010000751.1 GCA_937902105.1 uncultured Actinomycetes bacterium | reverse complement strand
GACTCGATGTTCAACACGCCCGAGTCGCTGGCCGCCGCCCTCTACCCGCAGCACGACACGGCGTATGCCGAGGGCGGACCCATCGAGATGGCTGGCGGCGGCGCGGACAAGATCAAGGATGCTGTTGGCTTTCTGCGTCGCCTCGCCAACTACAAGGACGCTCCCTCGAAGCACATCGACGACTACCAGTGGAAGCCGATGTCCGAGGTCGGCGAACGACTCGGCCAGATCGACGCGATCCCGCCGCACGTCGAGAACTTCGGCGCGTTCATGCAGGAGCAGGCACAGCGCGCCGCGAACGAGGGTCTCACTCCCCGCGACCTGCTCAAGGCGTTCGGCATCACACGCGGCAGCATCCAGCGTTCCGCGCTCCCCACCGACAGCATCCGCGCCACGGGTCTGGACATCCCCGGCAGCGATCCGACGATCCGTCCCGAGGGCGCGTTCGCGACGTGGATGGGCACGAAGCCCGGTCAGTCGTGGCTCGACAAAGGGCAGAGCGGCATTGTCGACTTCGATGCCATCAACGACGCCCAGCAGCGTCTGGCCCCGTTCGGCAAGAGCGGAGACCTTGCACAATTCCTCCAGTGGGGGCCGGAGAACCTACCGGGACGTGAGGGCCGCCTGTCCGAGCTAGTGGACCGTGCGCGCACACCCGGCAACTCATCGCCCGAGGAATGGAAGGACGCTGTCGGCGATCTCTTCGGCATCAAGCTCGCCAAGCGCGGCTTCTTCTCGGCGATGCTGGGCCGTGGCGACCAGCCTGTGTTCGACGCCAGACAGATCGACCTGAACGTGCCGAAGGGCAACTACGCAGGGAAGTACGAGCGACGTGGCGGCGGCGAAGGCGGCGACGAGATCATGGCCCGACTTGCTGCGCGTCAGGAAGCGTTGGGCATTGGAGTCCCCAAGGACCTGATGCCGTTCCAGCAGTATCTGACTCACCACACGGTGTGGGACAAGCTGGGCAACGAGGCAACGACTCATCAGGACCTGATCGACTCGCTGCGTGGGCACGCCGAGGGCGGACCCATCGAGATGAGTAGAGGTGGACCGTACGACGCGCCTGAGAGCGGCGGCTACATTCGCAACAATCTCGAAGACATGTATGCGGGTCCGGTCAAAGAACTTTTTAAGCGAGGTGCAAAGGCCGCCAAGGCCGTTGAGGAACTGCCTGTTGAGACCATCAACCCGGTGGAAGAGGCCGCGAAAGTTTCGGGTCGAACTGTCGAAGACGTGTTGGCCCACATCACACGTCGGGGCAAAGACACACAGGGCAAGATATCTAGTATCACCCCGAAGTCCCCATACGCCGACCTACAGGTCCGGCAGTCCCCAACGTATCCCGTCGGGGACGTTCCCACTGTCTCCCCTTCCGACATTGAAGGTGCCTCGGTAACGCTCTCTCCGGGGGACAGGTCTAAGCTTGGCTATCGTCTTTTGGGGATAGGTAATTACGGCTTGGCGTCTCCGGTCGATGCTCAGGGCGGTCTTTTCTTCGGGCAAGGTCCCGCTGGAAAGAACAATGAAATATGGGCGTCTATTGCAAATGTCGTTGCTGGTTATAAAAACGAAGCAGCAAGAGTCGCAGAAGAAGGACGCCAAAGTATATTGATGCCGTGGGCAATGGCGCACGGGTCCGGCGATTCCTCTAAGATGTCTCTTAGCGCGTTGCGTGGAATGCTGGATAAAGGCATCAGCGACAAGGCACAAGACATGGTGGATGTCAGTCTTCGTAAGGCTTTTGAAAAGAACCCCGGCCTAGTCTCCGATTACGGTAGCAGTGATTTCTGGGACAAGATCAACGCGCTTTCCTTGGCGGACAGGTACAAGGCGGTGCAGGCGTTGGACAACGCGGACCTCATCAAAGCAGGGTTCCCCGACCCATCACACATTCGGTTGGGTCTGACTGATCCTAGACTTCTCACAGCAGATTACGGCGACATGGGTTACGCGATGAGCAGGATCGACCCCACACGCGACCCCATTCCACGTAAGGACGCGGCCTATAAGCATTGGGGTTATGACACCAGCCTTGGTGGGACTCCGATTGGCGGCTTCTCCCGCAAGGTTCCGATGAGCGTCATGGCTCCAGAGCATTGGAATGCTGCGTTCCCCGCAGAGGGGAAGCCTAATCTTTGGAACCTCACCCGTGGCGTGCGGACCTTCGACATGACTCCCGAGCGTGTTGATCGCGTCTCCAAGTGGATTGAGAACGCCGACAGCCTCGGCCTCCCCAAATACGAAGAAGGTGGCACCGTGGAAGACCAATATCATCCGATCTGGCAGCAGAGCTTCCAGTCCGGGGGCCAGCCCAAGTCGGACACGCGCGATTGGCTTCGGGAGAAGCCAGAGCAGGACACACGCGACTGGAAGTTGGCAAGGCCCGACACGTCGAGGACGCTGCCCGAGCCGGTCACACGCGGCTGGTACAGGGCGGAGCCTGACACGTCGAGGACGCTGTCCGAGCCGGACACACGCGACTTGCTTTTCCGCACACAACGCTTCGCTGGTGGTGGGCAGCCGGACAGGCCCCGCTTGGACGGGTTTGACGCTATGGCCCGAAACAGGCCCGACGAGTACAACCCGGTCTTCGCTTCCCTGTACCCGTGGTTGATGGATAAGGAAGACTTCGGGCCAGATTATGGTTTTAGGAAGATAAACGGTCCACTGGACCTCACCCACAACATGGACAACTCTCTTCTCTTCCAGTCTCGCGAACCGTTTGAGGGCAGAGGGTTCACACTCACGCCGGAAGAGAAGCGTGCAAGGTGGCTGGAGAAGCGAGGGCTTGAAGACAAGCCGGAGTCAACTCTTAACCCCTACGACCTAATCAAAATGTACGCCGCCGACCTTGGTCGCCGACACAAGGAGTGGAAGCCGTCTTACTCTGGCGAGTCGCTGCCGTGGCAGATGCTTCAGTCGGCGGGAGACCTAGGTCGTGTTGTATCGAAGTCTATCACGGGGGGCCTTGGCGACACGCTCTCCGCGTCGATGCGACCGTGGGATGGATCGTATGAAGACCGGCTGATGCAGGAGAACGATCTGACTCGGCAGTCGGAGCGTGACATCCATCCTTTCTTGAAAGACATCAGTTCGATACCTGCAATGATCAGCCAGCGTCTATGGGCAGGGCCAGCAATCGGCGATGCCGTGACCAATCTTGCGACGCCCGCCGACAGTGTGGGTGAGTGGGCAGACAACCAGACGCGCCCCATCATGGGCGCGCTTAGGAACGTGCCTCACGCCGCCTCCATGATGCGCGACATGTTCTCCGGCGTCAGGCCAACGGGTGGTGAAGACCCCGGCTACTTCGACCACGGCGGCCCGGTGGGCTACGCAGGCGGCGGCCACGCCAAGGACACCGGCAACACGTTCGACTTCCTCGGCCCCTTCGGTGCGGGCCTGAACCTCATCGCGGACGGCGCGGGTGCCATCTTCAATGGTGAGGACTTTGAACTCGACAAGGCCTTGGGCTACCTAGGCGAGATCGGCGGCAGCCTAGTCGCTCCGGGTGTTGGCGGCGCGCTGGGGCGCGGCGCAGGTACGGCGGCGGCTCACCTTATCGAGCCCGACAGCGGCGACGTCGGACAGGACGCCATGCGTGCGGGCTACGGCG
>CALGTP010000750.1 GCA_937902105.1 uncultured Actinomycetes bacterium | reverse complement strand
CTGCATGCATTGCCTTTCTAATAAAAGGATATGCCGTATTTAGGTGCACCACAAATTATAAATATCACCATGCCATCCTTTCGAGAATATTGTCTGTCGCTCGACGAGTCGCTGGATACACCGTATCCGTGGACGACAACGCATGCGGGTTCCGACAATTATCGTGCTATGTTTGAAGTGCCGGGCACATCAAAGGCCGGACATCCGCAGACGCCCCTGCACTATCAAGTGGATTTTGCGAAACACACGGAGCAGCGCATCCGGTGGAGCGGCAAAGACGTGCATCCGTGGGAGTTTACGTTTGAGGCGTCCGGATCAGGTGAGGCCAACAAACGCGCCGCGAACAATCCATTTGGCATCACACAGACGGGGCATGCGTTCACGGTTTTTGCGACGGTGATTGCCGTGATGAAGGCGTTTATCGCACATCAGCATCCAAGCGTCATCTACTTTAGTGCGCACGAAAGCTCTCGCGCGAGACTCTACGATCGGTTTATCACACAGGTGGGTGCGTCGGTCCCTGGCTATGTGGGGCACAAACTCACGGCGGCGATGCGGCGTCCGGGGAACGTCGCGCCCTGGATCGGCCCCGGTAATTATGTCATTGCGAAGCAGGCGATACCTTTGAAGACAATTCTGACCGCGATAGACTCGGACGACTACTAAGCCGGCGACAGTAACCACGCATACTCGGCCGCCAAGCCGCGTTCCAAATCCATCGTCGGCGCAAACCCTAACTCCGTTCGTGCTAACGTCGTATCGGCATATGTATGTCGCATGTCGCCCTTCTGCGATCCGACATCGACGATGTTCAACGATTTTCCTGTGACGCGTTCAATCATGTGTAAGACCTGCCGCACCGTGACCCGAGTCCCTCCACCAATATTATAGACGTGCCCGGGCACTCCGCGGGTCGCCGCACTGATCAGCGCCGTCACGATATCATCCACATAGGTAAAGTCGCGCGTCTGCTGCCCATCACCATAGAGGGTGATCGGTTGGCCCGTGTGTGCGGCCAGAAGAAATTTGTGAAAGGCCATATCGGGACGCTGACGTGGACCATAGACCGTAAAGAATCGCAGCGAGACAGACGGGACGTCATAATTGCTGTGGTAGAGCGAGCAGAGATGTTCCGCCGCGAGTTTGCTCACGCCATACGGCGACACCGGCCGTGTGGGCCCGTCTTCGCGCAGTCGGGAATCTCGTGATTCGGTGCGCGCCCAGTTCCAGGCGCTGGGCGGAGCCGTGTTCGCCGGCAGGACATCTCCATACACCGAAGAACTCGACGCATAGACCAATCGTTCGATGGATGTGCCGACGCAGGCGTCCAAGAGCATCTGTGTGGCTTGAATATTGTCGGAGGTATAGATATCGAAATCCCGGCCCCAACTTTTCCGCACCCCGGGCTGACCAGCCAGATGGAAGACATGGGTCCGATCGGCCAGTAACGTCGCTAGATCGGTATCCTGTATTCGTGTTTCGATGAAACGAAATCGCGGCCAAGGTTCTTTCACTGTTGTGTGCAGCCATTTCAGATTCTGCTCTTTTTGTGCGCGAGAATAGTAGTCGGAGAAGTTGTCAATCCCCACCACATCGATGCCCTCGCGCACCAGACGCTCTGCCAGCGTCGAGCCAATAAATCCCGCGACGCCCGTAATCAAGGCTTTCATGTGTCTTACCTCATTGTTATTATAGCGTTCGCGGCTAGGCGCCGTTCTCCGAGTAGACGGCCGTACAGCGCGCTATGAGATCATCTGCCCAAGCAAACACCCCATCAATAAACTGTTGGCCGTCTTCGGTGAACCGACCGTATTGACGAATTTCCGCGGTTCCGGTCTCGATCTGCTGCACGTGATGTGCGGTATAGGCGAGAAAGTCCGTATACGAGAGCAGCCCGTGCGTGTAGTTCTGATAGTCGTTCTCGGTTAACATCAACCACGCATATTCGCCATGCAACACCGCCGCCATCGGGCGCAGCTTGTCATTCCGTACGGATGATGTGTAGAGTTCGTCTGGTGCGTTGAGTAAGAGTCGCCCATCGTGTGTCTCGATGTCGATCCCGAGAGCACGTAATCGTAAATGTGCGTACTCGTGATAGATGCCTTGGGCCAATCCATTGGGATCTTGTCCCGTCACAGCAATCGCATGGTACGGATATGACGTCTTCGTGAGGTCCACATGGGTGGAGGCCGACCCGCGGTCGCCGTCGTGCCGCCAGAAACACCAGAGTTCATCGAGATGGGCTTGCAGTGCAGTATACCCCGCTGCCCATGTTTCAAGATAGGGACGACAGGACTCGGCCCAGACAAGGGTGATCTCGTTCGCCGTCGCGGCCGACGCCTGGCCTCGAGCGAGATTGAGGCCACGACCCGCGAGGGCGGCATTGGCGTGCGCCGGCACGCCACCATATACGGCGACAGTCTTGTCACAGAGCGTGACGGGCGTCGGCGGAGAACGTTTCACCCACCCATCGCGCGCGTGGGCTAATGTGTTGAGGATACCGCTGTCGTAGCCATCGGCTTGCGGTTGTGCGAGGCGTGCCCAATCAATGATTGCCATATATGGTATTTATCATCCAAAATGATTTCAAAAAACGACGTGAGGCCGAAACCCCACCACAAATCAGAACCTTCATAGTCATATTATACACTATTTATCGTTCAATAAAAAACCGCGCATCCAGTTTTGGCTGGATGCGCGGCAAGAGGTTCGCGATCGATGTTATGATATAGAGGCTTACATCAGGTTGCGGACGTTCACGATCCGATAGTACTGATTCGCACGGGTATC
>CALGTP010000749.1 GCA_937902105.1 uncultured Actinomycetes bacterium | reverse complement strand
CCCACAGGAATATCTCAGTGACAACCCCAATGGGCCGCATGCAACGCCGTTACATCATTGTTCTGCACGGCCCGGGTCAGGGCAAGTCAGACTTCGAGTCAGGGCAAAGCAGCCCGAGCTCGCAATAGGATGGCACTCGGCCTTGTGGCTCTCTTGGTGCTCGCGCCGGCTCTGGACTTTCTGCCCCGAGACAAAGTGCCGAGCGAGTACTATGAGGCCGTCCTCGCGCTGCAATCCGTCCAAGCCTGCCATGAGAAGGCTGAGAGGCCGGCCGCTTCCGCCAAACGTGTCTTCGACGTGGAGGGCGGTGACAAGCTTGTCAAACCCGTCCACCTGCGACGCGTCAAGGTCGCCGATGGGTATGGCCTCCACTTTGACCTGGCGAAGCAGCTCAGCTTCCCGTTTGCCGACGATAAGCAGTTGCTTGCGCCGGACATGCTCTGCGCCATAGAGCACACAGTAGCTCATGGTGCAGAGGGCTCTCTCGGAGGCCACCGCGACCAAGTGGTAAACGCGCTCCGCACGCAGGGAGAGCGGCTCAGACCGCACTCGCTCAAGCTCAACCGCGAGCTGATGCCGCCCGACGTCCACAAGATCGCGCGGGGCATGAACGTGCTCATGCTTGCAGCCCTTGTGGACGCCTTTGATTTGCCAGACAAGGACATCGCAAGAAGCTTCTGGCACGGGTTTCAAGCCATCGGAGAGATACCCGACTCGCACGCTCACCGCCTGCTGCTGCCTCCTACGCAACTCCAGCTGATGGAGTTCAGGGAAGAGCAGCGCAAGATCATGCTGAGCAACGAGGAATGGGCAGACGAAGCCGAGCGCATCGTCACCAGGCGGAACACGGCCTCGGGTCAAACCGCCGCCACGCGCGCCCGCCTAGCAGCTGTTGTGGAAACGACCGAGAAGGAGATGAGGCGCGGCTTGATCTCGCCCGGCCTCTCACGAGGCCAAGTCATCCGGAAATGGGGCTTCGGCCTCTACCGCCCGATGATCCGCTCGGCCGTCTACCAGGGCGACAAGTACCGCGCCATTGACGACGGCCGTCGGAGCCTGCTCAACAACGCCACCTTGCTGCTTGAAACCATCGTCACGCCCAGCTACGAATTGCCGCTACACGTGGTAAGAGCTGCCGCCCGCATTGCTAGGGAGCGGGGCCTGCAGATGCCAGAATTCTTCTATGGCCTCGACGACCTCCTAGCCGCCTTCCGCACCCTTCCAACCTCTGAGCAACAGTTCAATTTGTTCATCACCTGGAACCCCAGCCTCCAGAGAGTGGAATACCATTACTGCTACGGCTTTGTCTTCGGACTCAGGTCGAGCGTCACGCAGTTCAACCGCTTTCCCGAAATTACCGCCGCCGCCGCTCGTCACCTTGGTGTACCTACCGCCCATTATTTCGACGATTTCCAAATTGTTGATGTGGCGTCAGCCAAGTCGAGTGGACAGGATGTGGTGTACGAGATCCACTGCCAAGTGGGAGACGGCATCGCCGCCGGCGCAGCCAGACCGTTCATCTCCGCACCCGCCATCGAGCTGGCGAAGCGCAAGCCGATGGCAGCAGAGAACATCGGGCTGGGCGTAAACGTGGACCTATCAGTTGCGCACACCGCCGGTACCGTCACCTTCACACCGACGCCACACCGCATCAAGACCATCCTCGACATGTGGGCTAGGGCCAAAAAGACGAATAGAATGACGACGGGCGACGCGGCTACCCTCCGGGGCAAGCGGACATTCCTCTTGGAATGTGCACAGGGCCGCGTCGGCCGAGCCTCGTCTCTCTCGCTCATACAGCGGGAGTACTTCGACGAGGGTGAGACGAAGTTCACCGAAGCCCTTCAACATTCGTACGACTTTGACGCCGCGCTGCTCCCGAATCTCCCGCCTCGCGTCGAGCTAGTCGTGCCGTCTAATACCCGCCCGCTACTGGTGTACACGGACGCGATGTTCCGGCCGCGCAAGCGGAAGCGCAGGGACTGCGACGACGAACCAGTGAACGAATGGAAGGCAAAATTTGTCAGCAAGCTTGGGATTGTCCTGTACGACCCACACTGCGACCCGAACAGCGACGCCTACGCCCCCGAGCTGGTCAACGGCTGTGGCGAGGGACACCTAGTCTACGCTAGCGCAGTCCCCCCAGACGAAGTCGTTGCTACGTTCCAGCGCGCGCGCACCGGCGACTTCCAAAAGACGTACATCGCACAACTCGAAGTCCTGGCCGGAGTCGCAATCTATTATACGTACCCAGAGAGAATACGAGGCAGACAGGTCAACCATTTCATTGACAACACCGTTGCGCTATCAGGCCTCGTGCATGGATACGCACGCAAGCTCGACCTAGCGCACATGATTAACGCGTTCCACCTGCAAATCGCTGCACTGAACGCCAACGTATTCTACGAATTCGTGCCCTCCAAGTGCAACGTCGCGGACTTGCCTTCCCGAGACGACTTCGAGTTGCTCGAGGAGCAAGGAGGCGTTCGCACGGCCATGAAATTCCCCCCAGCGTCCGACTGGACCGGTCCGCTGGCCTTGTGGTTTACACGCCTACAAGCCCCGCCTCCATGACCCCCGCAGTTAGCCATGCTGCAGCGCCCTCGGGCCTCAGCAGAAGCATACAGTACCGCACCGCATCACAGCCAGCACGAGGGGGCGCGAGCCGGTGGATCGCAGCGCGATCTCCCCGCTTGCAGTCCGGCCATCGAGCAACTCGTAGCACGGGAAGTAAGAGTAAGATAACAACGGCCCGAGTACTATATGCAGCGTGGGCCAGCGGCCCACGC
>CALGTP010000748.1 GCA_937902105.1 uncultured Actinomycetes bacterium | reverse complement strand
TCTACATAGTAAGGCCTACTAGCAAGTCTACATAGTAAGGCCTACTAGCAAGTCTCTATAGCAGGCGTCTTTTTTCACCCTAACAAACCTAATGCTCCGATGACCTATGCTACCATTCCGAGTCTAACATGTCGTCCGTGACCGAAGCACAGACGGACCGTCTCAGGCGGATACAGAGGTTGTTCGTGCAGGCGTCCTTAGCTGAAGTCATCGGCGCTGACAACGGCATGGACGGTCTAGACGAGCTGGTCACATCGGTTGCGCGCAAGTGTTCTGAGAACTTCTCTGAACCTCTGGTTCGTGAGCTGATCATCGAGATCGCTGAGAAGTTAGGCTATGATGGAGGTACTGAGTAGAATTGTAGTACTTTCTAGTTCCGTAGCTTAAGGCCTTATGCACTAGCAGCTTAGCGTGTTGTGGCAGGAAGAGGGGATGCGACTTTGAGCTGTGTTAAGTGAGGCGGTTTCGAAGTTCTTCATTAAATATCACGCAGAGCGAGCTTCTTCATATATATCCACACCATGGCACCTCTAAGAGAAAACCGTGCTATCTCTACACACGCCCGGGGAAGCTGCGGACCGCGGCGCACCCAGCCAGCGGTTCGAGGATGCTAACCGGACGGCGGGGCGCGGGCGGCTGCTTGGTGAGGAACCGCTCCTTGATAGCAGCGGCCACGTCGCCGTCGTGGAACGAGACGGAGTATGTGGCGGTGCCGTCCTCGGCCGCGTGCCTGCCGAAGACGTCGCCCGGCCACTTGTAGTAGCGGTTGCCGTTCTTCGAGGTCACACGGTCGCCTATCTGGAACTTGAAGGCCTCTGCGTGTGTGGTATTTCTGGTTAAGATATGCATGAGGCACAAACATAGCACGAGGCACAAACACGGCAACGCACTCTGCTGCGGGCGGGTGTGCGGGCGCGGCTTCCAGGAGCTCCTCTGCCCCGGCGGCTGATGCGCGGTCTGGATGGTGACGGGACCTGCGCCGATGCACGGATAGGCCAGCGCCTGCAGCTCGAAGCCACACACGCCCCCGGACACAGAGCCGCTGCACGGGTATGCGAGCGCCTGCTGCTCGAACTCACACAAGCCGGCCGCACCAGGGAAGTCCTGCGCGACATGCTGCTGTCCGCACGCCGCTTGGGCAAACACGCCATTGTCAGCATCGTCGTGTTCGAGCCGACTGCCGGCGATGAACGCATCGATGCTCTCTTGCGACAGCGCGATATCTTCATCTTCGCTCCACAGGTCTGGCACGTCCATGTCCGAGGGCGTCTTCGAGCAGAAGGCGAGCAGGTCCTGCACTTCCTGCCTAGCGAACTGCAGCTCGGCGCACGTCTTCTTGCACAGTTCGTCGGCGAGAGTGAGCTTGCCGTCGCAGGACTCGTTGAGCGCGCGAACTGATTCCAGGTGCAGCGCATCCTGATTCGCGAGAGACTGTTTGTACGAGTCACGGGCTGTGTTCGCCGCGGACATCCGCTCAGCTGCGGCCTCTGCACTCAAGTCCATGAAGACCTGCATATCCGCCTGCAGCGACAAAAACGACCTGTTTACGTTTTCCATATACTTGGTCTGCTCTGCGTCCATGCGCACGGCGCAGGCATCCTGCTCGGCGATGCGCTTTTTGTACCCGGCGTTGGCTGCCTGCGCCACGGCCAGTTCGTCGCGGCAACCTCTCATGTCGGCAATCGTCTGCTGCATTTCGGTGTGGAGATCCAACAGCTCTTGCATCTCATGGCGAACCATGCCTGCGGAATCCTTCAGGGACTTTTGACTTATCTTTTTGGTGACGGCTTTTGGGAAAGGAACAGTTGTTGAAAGAGATGAAACGGCGGGAAAAAGAAATGTTCCATACTTGAACAATAGCGATTTCGTGCGCAAACTATAGGTTCTGACCATAAAATATCCGTTTGCACGAAACCGTCGACTGTAACCATGACCTGAAGCCGGGGCATTTGTGCCCTATAATCTGCCCCGATAAAATATCCGTTTGACCAGGGCATTTGTGGCTTATGAATTGCCCTGGCCCCGAAACGGTGTGGAAGTATAGCGTGTGAATGCCCGCCGAGGCCACGAAACGGCATAAGTGGTCTGTGGTTATTTTGTGAGGTTCATTTAGGTTCCGCGTTAAATCTGGAAAGGGCAGATCACAGCAATCTGCACCGAAGCATGCAGGCGGGGCACGGGACAGTGGGTGTGTGCATCGTGGAGAACTGCGAGGTCAGTGCAACAGAGGGATGGGCCGACCTACAACGCGCGGGCATGCACAGCGCGCGCATCCTGAGACAGTACTATGAGGGGCGCGTGCGGGACCGTGCGATCGCACTGCACCTGATGGACCTGAAGCAGGCCGAGCACGACGGGTGGCTTGCGCTGGTGGCCCCCGAGTACGCCGGCGCGGCAAAGTGCAGCTTGCTGATCGAGCAGCTCAGCTACGAGCTTGGCGAGAGCAGCGCCGAGCAGCTGGCTGCGCTGTGCGCCATATCGGATTCGGAGATTGAGCTGTCTTCCGCCCAGTTCAAGGGCGACCTGCAGATGTGCAGCAAGAACAACCGCTGGATTCGTTCACTGCCCTTGTGCTGCAACGCGGCGTGCGGGAAGCCGCTGCCGCAGGCGAGGCCCCTGTGCTGCGCGCAATGCAGGGCCGTCGTCTACTGCGACAAGGCCTGCCAGACGCAGGTGCCGGCGACATGTGCGGTGCTTGTATGCTTTTGTGCGGGGCTTGTATGCTTTGTGTGCTGCCACTTCATTTCTTCATTTCTGAACAGCTTCACTTTCTTGGGCGGTCTCTAGGCGTGGAAGGCCGGCCACAAGCATGCCTGTGTGCCGTATGTGCCACCCGGGGCGCCGGCGGTTGTCACGACGGCAGAGCCGGGGATTCCGTGGCAGTATGCTGGGCACCTGCAGGCGCCGGCTTCGGCGGTCCATAAGCACGTCAGCCAGCGAGGCGTGTTTGATATCCTCAAGAAGAGGGACATGAGCAAGCAGCCGGCGTCGATCGTGAAGATGTTTGCGAGGCTCAGCTGTGCTGAGAATGTGCCTTCTGTGTTCGAGCCGCCCGAGGGACACTATCTCGGGTTGGAGCAGGTTGCTGTTGTGTATTTTAGCACACACACACCTATATTTTTTCACATACACTAACAGACCCGATACGTAGGTGGCAGCCTACGTGCAGACTCGGGCCCTCGAGGCTTGCGCGCAAACCATACACGACACCTACGATCTCATGACGTTCGAGGGCGACCCGAGCACCGTCAAGCAAGTCATCTCTTACCAGTCTGCGTGGATGCGCACTGTGGGCCTGCTCGTCTTTGTGAGCAAGACGACGTACCACCACCTGCATACTCTATGGAGGCAGAACAACGTGGACATCTACAAGCTCAGAATCACGTGCGAGAAGTGGACCTATAACCTTGGTCTGTGCAGGACGATACAGACGGAACTGCAGACGACCCCGGGGCCGGGCATGATGCGCATGCTAGGCTTTTCAGGTGACACCGCGGTTGTCGTCGCGGAAGTGCCGGAGGGTGATGCAGCGGGCATAGCACAGCATGTAGATCTACACATTGTGAACTGAAGTATAGCCTAGTGAGTACCGTATATCTCTCACATTGATATGTGAGAGATTTCCTCGATTTATATTCGTTTCATATAAACCGTTATCAAAGAAAGGGTATGCGGCGTGTTTTTTTTATTTTGTTGGTCTTGGCGGTACGAACCACCATGGCAATGATTAGTGCCGGGGCCGTGCTCCTGAAGCCGTGTGGAGTCTTGGAAATGGAAGCTTCGTGGGTTGATTCTCCGAAAGACGGATCGTAGTATGTACCAACCTTACATGCTTTGTTAGCCAAGCGGCTCTGCGTCTTATGTCGTGTTTGAAGACTGACTTGGTTGTTGTCTACAGCTACCACATACTTATTTTAACGACGATACAGTCGACTGGGGCCGTTCTTATGCACAGACAGGTACGCATAAGACACACGTTTGTCTTTCCAAGCTCTGTATTGTGGCCCCTGATTCCTGACAAGTTTTGATGAATGTCCTGGGTGAGCAGAATACTTTGATGTTCAACGGTACCTCGATGAGCTACCGGATAGGAGAATACAACAAAAATTTATTCACCCCTGGCAATATTGCAGCAGGAACGACAACGTTCCCGGGGTTCAAACTGAACAACAATTACAGAGTGTACATCCAGTACTACAATGCCGCCAATGTGATGCTCAACCAGGCTAATAGCGAGGAGATGTCGCTGTACGCTTCTCCCATGATTAAAGCCTCGACACCGCAGGTACAGTGCATAAAGTCCTTCTTGTACTTTTATGTTTCTGCATAATACTGAATGTTTTATTTCTGCAGAATGTCAACTCGTGTGCGATTCTGGATTCCACGTCCTCACCCTGTAGAATCTTAGCCGGTGTGTCAAGTGGTGGCTTCAGAGTGTACTGGGACAGGCCGGCGAGCGTTGGTTATGACACTTATTATCCACCAAATTCGTACGGCATCGATTACTACCGCGTGGAGGTGTCGGGAGACCCGTTAGATTTTCAGACGTTGGTGGGAAGCGTAACCTGTGTTACCGGCCAAAATGATGCAGTCTGCAATAGTTATTTTTCAACGCGCATCGCCTCAGTGACGGGATTGACTGGAGGACGCGTCTACTACTACCGCGTCATTGCCGGTACCATCATCGGAGACGGGACGTACAGTACGACACTGACTTCGCCGACGATACCTGCGCCACCGTCGTGCGTCTGCACTGGCTACACCGGCGGCACATGCACCGACTGCGTGTCGATATCGCCACCCGCTAGCACTAGCATCAGCGCCTGTGCCTGCGGCCCGGGGCAGTACGACGCGTCGGCGCAACTCTAACACACAGTATATGAATTTTATTGTAGTCAATAAAACACCAACGATTATATCACCCACAGCTCTCGCACGCGACGCACGAGTCGTTGCCGACCTGGTAGTTCTTTTCCGCGCACGAAGTCACGCAGCCTGCGAGTTGTGTGTCCTCTGCCGTGTCCCCGCTGCACAGTTTGTATTCGTTCGTCTTGAGTGAGCCCTGCGTCGCGCATGATGAGCATATCGAGCAACACTTCTGGTTCCACGTTTCCAGCTGTCGACCACAACCTGCTACAGATTCGTCGAGGAACCAGCCTGGCGGACAGAACGGCATGTGTGCCGTGCTGAGGTCTGCAACATACGTTTGACACAATGGCGTCGACCCACCGACCAGTCTCGTGACGTCAAACGTACCGTCGCTTGCTTCGGTGACGCAACGCGTCCCGAGCTCGCTGTTGTACTCGCTGCTCGCAAAAATGCTGTCGATCGCGCAGCAGGCACGGCGTCTCGGGCGGTTCGCCTGCAAGACCGTGATTTGCAAAGTCGGATGCCAAACATCGAACGTGACCTTGTTGCCGCAGCGCGTCACGATTTGCGGCACGCTCGCCATGGTTAGCTTCTTGCACGCGACACA
>CALGTP010000747.1 GCA_937902105.1 uncultured Actinomycetes bacterium | reverse complement strand
TCGACTGCGCTGCCGCTGTGCTAGCACCAGTTCGTTGGATCCTAGACACCGGCGCTCCTGAAGATCTTGTTAGTGAAAATTCAATTGGGGAAAAGATCATGGCAAAACGGATTAAATCAAATGCTGACTATCGACTTAACACGCCGGGTGGACTATCTAAAGAAATCAAATGGAGGGTCCCCATAAATTTGAGAGTGAGTGGATCGCATAAGGAAAACATCACCCCTATGCTTTTGGAAAACTCATCTCCTTCGGCTATGTGTGTCGGTAGACGTTGTGCGGAGTTAGGTTTCGGTTTTTACTGGAAGCCTTTTGCAAGGATGCCCACTTATGTGTGCCCCAAGGGGGAGTTTCTCCCTGTTGAGGTAGAACATTATATCCCGTACCTCGTATGCGAGTCCGTAGATTGTGCCGCTGGTCAGCTGGTCGCTGGTCAGTCAGCTGGTGAGAACATCGTGCTTCTAGGCCCTGCTTTGTCATCCTCTAGTACTGATGGTCCTAAAAATAGCTTACCACCTATGATCGTTGGTCCTTGTGTAGGATCGATGTCTGAACCTGCATCGCCAGATCATCCACCTATCAATAGCCCTGAAGGAGAGGATCTGCTTAAACAACGTAGGGATCTCAAGCAAATTGCAAGGTCGAAGGTTCATCTTTTGACTCACAACGTCGCTAATCCTTACTGCCTCACCTGCCGGAATGCTAAAATGATTCAGGTGCCCTTTAGAATACGTGGCGGATCCTCAATGGATGTGCTGCCGACCAAATTTGGTCAACAATTAACGGCCGATCACTTAGATGCCAAAGCGGAATACAATAGAGGACTCAACGGTGAAAAGTTTGCTATTGTACTATATGATCGCGGTTCCGGAATTATTGCTTGTTACCCTGTCAAAGATAAATCTGGCCAGGCTGCCTTCCATGCAATGAATGACTTCGAAGGTCATAAGAGATGCATTCAATACTTTTATACAGACAATGCACCCGAACTCATCGCTGCGGGTAAGAAACTAAACTGGACTCATGGCCTATCTACTCAAGGTTTGCCACAATCCAATGGTGTCGCCGAAAGTTCTGTCAAGAAAGTCATTCAAGGGACAAGAAGTCTACTAGAGCATGCTGGACTGGAACCCAAGTTCTGGAACCTAGCGGCTCCGTGTTTCTGTTTCGGTCACAATATCGAAATGAAAGACGGTGATAGTCCCTGGCATAATCGTCATCAGAATGGACACTTCGACAACAAAAAGGCGTTCCCATTTGGATGTTTGATCCAATTCTTACCACAACCTGATTATGCTACCACCTTGCCCAAATTCGGCCCGAAAGGCGTTCCAGGCGTTTTCCTTGGATATCATGCCCTTCCCGGCCAAAGATGGAGTGGTTCTTATCTCGCCTGCGCACTCGATGAACTCAGGGACATTGACAACAAACCCAAAATCCAACACGTAAAGCGCGTCAAGGAGGATGGTTTTGGTACATTAGTTGAAATCGACGAATACGTATTTCCTTGCAAAGCCAGATATGACCGTTTGCGGAAAACCATACCCGTGGACAATGAAGCAGCCCTTGATGCACTTGAACTCGATGAATCCATCTGGGATCCTTCGCGTCTTGGGCTCTCTGCGAGTGAGGTTGCAGAAAATGCACTCAAGTTTCCCAAGAAACGGGCTAAGACCCGGACACCAAAGGCTAAGGCTAAGTCCAATGCGGACATAGCATCAGTGTCTGACCATCCGGTTGCGGATGCAACTGAAGTTGACCCTGACACTCTTGTGGATCTAATCATTACCGATCCCCTCTTCTCCGATAAGGAAAATGAGGCCTGCGAAAAGGAGGATGCGCTGGTTGACGGTGTTGGCCCCACCCATGGTGGGACCGACCTGTCGCCTGCTAAAACCTCTGCTTCCTCAGAACAAAGTGCCCCGTCTGCGAGCGCCGTCCTGGCAAGGTCCCTTGCTGGACGATCCTCCGACAAAGGGAAAACTCTCACAGTAAAAGTTGATGGCGAACGCGCCCATCGTAAAGTATTATCGCTTCTTGATGGCCCTGAGGGTCACCCGGTGTACTTCGTGCCTGGCGGATCTGTTGTGGGTGGAATCTTCACCAGACAAAAGTCCAACAGCTGCCGCGCGCCACATGTCACCGGACAGGAATGGGCAAGAATGGACGAGATAGAAAAACTGGCTGCCGCAGTCATGTGGGATGAAAAGAATCCAAATAACATGGTGCGCGTCGCTGGAGTGGCAAAGCAGCCTGGTTCCATCCCAGCTGCTCCTGCTGAACCCTCATCTGTAATGTTGGAAGAGGACATCCCAGTGATGCCAGTTAGATCTAGTTCAAGTAAACATCGTACCAAAAATGATATCGACGCCAGGACCTATAATTGCGCTGTCGCAAGACCCGTCGGGAAACAGGAGTTACTTAACTCTCCCAAAGCTAAAGCTGCCCTACAACTCGAGTGGGACAAGCTGAGAAGGGTTGGCCCTAATGGCTGTTGGAATGAAAAACGAGTAATGGAAAAATCTGTTCTATTAGCTCAAGCTAGGAAAGCTCACAGAACCGTTCACTGGGGACGTGTCTTTCCAATTGTCGTGGAAAAAGGTTCTGAATTACCAGAATCGAACCCTTTGAGAAAATACAAAGGTAGAGTCGTTTTCCAAGGCGACAATGTCAAAGATCAAAACTATGACTGGGCCATGTTTGCCGAACTTGGCTCAGCCCCTGCAACAATGGAGGCTGGTAAAATCGCTGATGTCCTTGGCCTTCAGCCCGGATACACTGTCGAATTATCAGACGCCGAACAAGCATACTGCCAAGCTAAACTTAAAGGTACCGAAACATGGGTCAACATACCGTTCGACCAATGGCCAAAAGAGTGGGTAGGCAAATACACTGAACCAGTTTGCCCGCTCGAATACGCTCTCTATGGTCATCCAGATGCCGGTGGCTACTGGGAGGAACACTGCAATGACATGGTCAAAATGGTTGGTTTCAAGCCAATCGGCCCGTCATGGCCCTCCTGCTATTGGCACGATGCCTTAAAATGTTTCTTAGTAGTTTATGTCGACGACTTCAAAATGGCTGGACCCACAGCTAGCATTGCTCAGGCATGGAAGCTGTTACAGTCTAAGATAAAATTGGAAGAACCGAAGAAAGCCGGTGGCCGCTATCTGGGCTGCGAGCACAGATATCATGAATGCCCCGTGCCTAAACACAGAAATTCTGTTGTTGATCGGACTCCTCCTACACCTCCTCCGCCTAAACAAAACAATGTTGAAGCCGGGGGGTCGTCGTCTTCTACTGGTCCCAAAGTCAAAGTTGAAAAGATCTCGCAAGTTTATGCAGATGTTGACAACATTCAAATGAAACCACCGAACAAAGTTCAAGTCGTTGAATACGACCAGGCTGATTTCCTTAAGTCCTGCGTTGAACGCTACCAACAACTCGCTGGACCTCGTGGTGATAAACTCAGACCGGTTCCTACACCTTTCATCGATGAAAACCTCGTTCCTGAAAAGGATTGCGATATCAAAGGAGAATTGTCTCCCATTGCTAGCAAAGTATTGATGAAAATCCTCTATGCCGCACGCATGGGGAGGTTTGATTTGCTCAGAGCTACGCAAGCCCTGGCATGCTGTGTCACAAAATGGTCTCCAAGATGCGATGCTCGTCTGCGTCGGTTGGTATGTTACATCAACAGCTCACTGCATTACCGCATGTGTGGATGGATCGGAGATCCCATCGAGAATCTCAAGCTGGTGCTGTATTCCGACGCTGATTTCGCTGGTGATAAATCTGACATGAGATCCACATCTGGTGTATTTCTGTGCCTTATTGGCAAATACTCATTCTTCCCGCTATCTGCTATCTCGAAAAAGCAGACTGCCGTGTCACACAGCACTCCTGAGGCAGAAATTGTCGCCATGGATGTTGCTGTTAGAACTGAAGGCATTCCCGTCCTTGACTTGTGGGATTACCTCACAAAGCGCAAGAATGTCATCGCCTTTATGGAAGATAATGAGGCCAGCGCACAAATCATCAAAACTGGAAAATGTCCTACTTTACGTCATATGAACCGGACACACAATGTCGATGTAGCTTGGCTACATGATCGGTTCAAGGCTAAAGATATGATAGTCGAACTATGTCCAACAAGGCTTATGGCCGCTGATATATTCACTAAAGGTTTCACTGAAGTGAATAAATGGATTCATGCCTGCCAACTCATTGGACATGTCGATCCTGAAGTAATCTGGGGAAAAAGCTGGAAGACGTTGCCGTGCGCTTCTGCTCCGATCGCTCATGCTGATCATCGCGTGTCTGTTCAAGACTCGTTATTCGAGCATTTCTGGCGCTATACCGCTCACCTTCCAGGTGCCAAGGACACCGCTGATAAACTCAGAGCCTTCTACGAAGACTCTCCTACCACCGATGTTCTACCAACAGTTGTTGGCGCTGCTCCCAGAGCACGATTCAGGCATGCCACTGCAGTCATTGACTTGCAGA
>CALGTP010000746.1 GCA_937902105.1 uncultured Actinomycetes bacterium | reverse complement strand
CTAGCGGCTTCATGCCGAGCATGGCAACAGGGTCGTTCATCAGCAGGAGGACAGCGGCAGCTCGTCCCCCACACTGACGTTCGTGAAGTACAGGGGTCTGGTGTGATTCTCTCTAACGATCAACTTTACCTAGAGGGTCTTGGTGACTCAGTCCGCTGGCTTTACCACGAGAAGGAACCTCTGAATTACTCGTCTTCACTGCTGGCCTACTTGGCGCGGTCAGTGCTGTCAAGGCGGGATCATGGTGGCCTGGACGTTGTAGTTTTGAACCGACCGCTTCACCTGGTCAATCCTCTTACAGGGGAGCGGGAATATTTGCAGTGGATCCCACCCGAGAAACCGGTGCGATATCTTGGCATTCACATCACCGCTACTCTTGACTGGGGTCCGGAACACCAGGTGCTACTTAGCAAACTGAATCCCTTATTACGGCAGATTGCAGCAGGGCGCAAACTTGGTTTGGCGTGGGACGTCTTTGTGCAAGCGGCAGCCACTAAGGTGTTTGGGCTCGTCACATACCACACAGCGGTCGTTCCGTTTGGCCCAGAGGTTTTAGCGAGCCTGAACGACAAGATTACCGCTGCCTTTCGGATCACTGAATCGGCTAGCCCGCACCAAATGCGATGTCCCCAACCGATTGGGCTAGGCATTCCTGACTTGGTGACTCGCACGGCCCAACAATGCATCAACCTCGCTCTAGGGGCACTTCACTCCAACAACATGGAGGGGCAGGCACTGCGATGGTGTCTGCGAACGATTCAAGGCAGGTCACGATTCCCATGGGAAGCGACCTCCTTTTGGGTGCCACCTAAAGTCAACGGGTTCGTGGAGGCGGTATCGCACTCACTCCAGGCGGTGGGCCTGCTGATCCGCACAATGTCTCCGCTGTTCCCATCTGACAATGGCACTAACCCAGACGATTCTTACGAGCTTGGCATCAACCTATCGGCCCCAGTGGCTCATAGAAGGCGCATCGCGCACCACATGCATGACCGATCCCGTGTGTCGAAACCGACGCTCGATAATCTTCGCAAGCAACGATCTGTGTTAACAACCAGTGGGTTGGCTCAGCATCTGCTGGATACTCAACGACAACCCCTGGTTCGGCTATCTCGCCAGTCGTTATGGACATGCGAAGTGTTGGAGCAGCCCGTTCCGGAACTTTCGCCGTTCATCTCTATCTCAGATGGCACCGGGAATCGCGCCATTGGCCTGTGTCAGCTTACAGGAAGTGCGCCTCACCCGATTATAGCTCGGGTCCACGCAGGCGACACACCTTATGAAGCGGAGTTCGCAGGTCTAATTTTCTCGCTGGAAGCACTCTTGGAGGCTGGGGTCGGAGCGGATCAGGGCGAAATGTACTCGGACTGCCAGTCGGCGATGTCCACTTACCAGCGTACCAGGCGGTCGAATTTCAACCCGATGGCCAAGCCACACGGCCGGTGTGCAGTCCTTCAGTTGTACTTGTCTGTGTTCCACCCACCGAGCCCGTCGTCGGACTACCGGTTGATGTACATCCAAGCGCATAGCGATGAGCAGGATCAGGATCTCATCTCGGAAGAGGACATGCCCCTCTACCTTGGACATGTACAGTGCGATCGGTTAGCAGTTGAAACAACAAAGATTGCACCGGCGTCCAACGTCACTTTCTTCGACGTTGACTTTGACTTCGCTCCATGCACTGAAACTGACGGCCGTCGTCTCTTCTGTCCGATTGAAAGCTACATCCGGGTCCTCAGCATGTCCAGTGAGTTTCATGCGAAGAGGACGCGTGAACCACGCACCGGAAGTCTTGGGAAATCGTGGCGGGAGATCCAGTGGGGGAAGTTGTATCGGCCCGTGATCCACACCCCCTGGGACTCCTCACGTGCTTTCAGCCCGGCCCTCCGCAATGGGATGGACCACCTACCTGCTTTGGCTCGTCTCGACCAGATCCCACAACTCCATCGGGGCATCCTGCACGGCGCGGGCAAGGCACTCGCCCCACACAGGCTTCGCACGCTCGGCGGAAGGGCGTCGATCACAGAGCTCCCGAAGCGCAAAGATCGTCCAGCCTCGGCTGATCACTGCCCCTTTTGTCAGGAGGCTCCATTGGACTCTTTGACGCACGCCCTTCATGAATGTCGGATGGATAGGTGGCAGCAACATTG
>CALGTP010000745.1 GCA_937902105.1 uncultured Actinomycetes bacterium | reverse complement strand
CTGCGCTGGTGTCCTCGGGTCTCTACTGGCCTACGGTCACTCCTTCTACGTCGTCCAGATCCACCCTGTTTCTGGCGGCAACGGAGCGCAGCCGACACCGGCTGCCGGAAGCGCTCACCGCAAAGGCAAGGGGCAGCTTCAGTGATGGCATTGGCGCCGGGACAGGTCGTCTTGGTTCAGTACGACGACGCACTGTTCCACCAGCGGCTGGTATGCGGTCTCGTCGACCAGAACGAATGGGTGGTCTGCTCTCCCGATCTCGATTTCTTCGTGGAGCAGCTCGACCTTCAGAACGCCGATCTCGCAGCAATCCGCTTCTATCCTCCGGGGGGTGGCTCTCCTCCTGGAGTCGCGGCTGGGCAAGTGTATGGCTTCGTGGCTCAGGCGCCGCTCGACATTTGGAATCTTGTCTACAATGGTTTTCTGATGGCGGTGCAGGAACGGGCCAGCCGCGGGCTTGCGCCCTTGGGAGCCGCTCTTCCCGTGGCCCCGGCGGCTGGTGGAGTGGCCATTGCCTGCCAGGACGGAATGCAAACACGCTTCCCTTCCGTCGTTGCAATGGCCTTGGCGGCTGCCAGGGCTCCGGTGGGCGCCGCGGTGGTTGCCGTCGCTCCTGCGGCCGTGCCGGGCATCGCGCCGGCGGCCGCTCCTGCTGCCGCACTAATGGCCGGGCCGGGTGGACAATGGGTGGTGGACGAGCCGACCTCTGTGCACAACGTCGGGGATCTGGTGCTGCTGCCAGCAGCTGCAGTGGTCCTGAACGACAGGGCCCTGATCGACATCGGCAACGGCGAGATCGTGGTTCTCAAGCTTCTGCCGGCGGGCGAAGACATCAGGGCTTACACCGCAGAGCGCAGAACGCTACTGGCAGAGGACTGCCGCACAATGCCTCATCCTATTCCCCTGGTTACCGGTCAGGAGGTCAGTCTCATGCAGGAGATGGTCAACAAGCCTGCCCTTCAGTTCCCGGAGCTGGAAGGCCCTCGCACGATGGATTGGCTAGCAACAACAGTCGCCAACACAAGCGGGGCCGGCTTCGTGGCACGACACCACCGGTGGATCAGGGAGTCTGGCATCAGCCCGACGGATCGGTCGACCTTCGAGCACCAACTTCTGTCCAAGGCCATTTCGGCAGCGATCTCCGTGGACCGTCTGAATGTCAAGAATCTGATGTGCGTGGAGCTGCTTGCGAGAAGGGTGCAACTCATCGAAGAGGTCTTCGCGGAAAATCCGGCTCAGCCGAACTGGGAAGGGGCCAGCCTATACATGGGCTGGGCGGAGCGCCGTGGCGGAGCCCTACTGGCACCGGCGCTACGAGCACACGTGGCGGCAAAGATGGCTGCCGAGTCGGCGATCCTCAAGGAAAAGAGGAAGGCGAGGGAGTCACGCAAAGGAGGTGGGAAGGGGCACGACAAGGGTGGTGCGACGACCTGAGTTCGGCGTGGCCCGTCTTTTCCCCACCGCCTGGACTTCCTGAGCCGGTGCCTCAAATTTTGAATACCAACTTGAACTACCTTGGCAACCAGAGTCGGACGCGTTGGAATCGTTCTTCTCTACCTTTTTCATCTTCTTCAAGATTGCTACCTTTGCCTCTGATCACCGACAGCGGATTTGGGGAAGGGCTCAGCAAGATAGCTCGCCGTCGCCGTCATCGTCGGAACTTGCTCCTCCAACGGGGCAACGACAGCATCACGGCTTTGAATGCTTTGTACGGTCAAGGTCCTGGAGGATCTGGGCCCCCGTCTGCGGCTCAGGCGGCGGCTCATAGGCATATCCTTCGGACCCTGAAGACGGTTGATGCAGATTTTGATTTGACACCTCCTCGGGAAGCGGCAAGACTGCTACTCGGGTCTCCCCTCTTTGGCTATGAGGGCGACGTGTCATCCACAGTAAAGGATTATGAGGCTGGGCTGCTTTCTTTGCCGGAGCAGCTCGTGCCGGTAGCACTGAGCAAGATTGGCGGTGCGGTCGAGAAGGTCCTCGCTTCTCCTGATATCATTTTGGATTCGGAGGACCATGCCAACCACAAGCGGTGGGATGGCGACGTCAAGCTCTACATGGACAAAGTGCTAGCGCGAGATGAGGATACGTACGTGACCTTCGTTCACCGACTGAAGGACAGCAACATGGTTACCACCAGCATCCACGCCTTGGGTCACATCACGCCTTTCTTCGTCGAGAAGAAGGGGAACATGATCAGGTTGGTGTGGGACTGCAGGCTGGTCAATTTTCTCTTTCGTAGCGCGCCTCAGATTGATCTTGGTTCAG
>CALGTP010000744.1 GCA_937902105.1 uncultured Actinomycetes bacterium | reverse complement strand
AACACGACTGCTACGACGTCGGCATTGTCCCAGATATATACCAACTCATCATCGGTGTAGCGGTAGTTGGTATTGACTGGGGCTAGGCCGGCCTTGAAGGTTGCAAAAATACTTTCAAGATATTGTGGACAGTTATACATGTACTGGGCGACTTTGTCCTGTTGGCGAACGCCTGCCTGAAGCAATGTCGCGGCGACACCGTTGGCACGACTGTTGAAAACAGACCATGTAAAAATTTGATCTTGATGTTGTTGGGCGGGGGCATCAAGTAGTCGGGCAGCCACTGATTCCCAGGCATCAGCGAAGTTCCATGCACGAGCGATTGACACAATGAGCAAGCGTAGGCGTTTGCGTGTGCTGCTCCAGTATTGGCTCAAACTAAGGTTTGACAATGGACTTTGAACTTCCCGCCAGCGATGACCCCCGTCGTGTTGTGGTGCGAGAGTGGATCGCTCATAACCCGCACCCCAGTGGACGGGTCTTGGCTGATGCTGGCTACGTGGCTCCCCATTGGCCGACACCATTTGGACTTGGGGCTGATCCTGTGCATCAAATCATCATTGATGATGAGTTGAGTAAGGCTGGTATCCGTCGACCGTCAAACCCAATCGGCATTGGTTGGGCTGGGCCGACAATTGTTTTTGCTGGGACTGAGGAGCAAAAGAAAAAATACATTCCACGCTTGCTATCGGGCGAAGATTTTTGGTGTCAACTTTTTAGCGAGCCAGGTAGCGGAAGTGATCTGGCGAATTTGGGTACACGGGCAGTTCGTGATGGGGACGAGTACATCATCAATGGGCAAAAGATTTGGACAAGTGGAGCGCAATACGCCAAGTACGGAATCTTGATCGCCCGCACAAACCCTGATGCTCCCAAACACAAGGGAGTCTCGTATTTCATTTGCCCGATGGATCTTCCTGGTATTGAGATTCGCCCGATTCGCGAAATGACGGGAGCCAGCACATTTAACGAAGTTTTTTTCACAGACGTTCGTCTCCCCGTTGCCAATTTGGTCGGTGAACAAGACGAAGGCTGGCGTTTGGCGAAGGTCACTTTGGGTAATGAACGTGTCTCATTATCAACTGGTGGAGTGCTGTGGGGGAGCGGTCCAACGGCTTTGGAAATGTTGGATGCTGTGCGTCTGCGCGGAACAATCACCGACCCTGTGATGCGCCAGCGACTCGCAGTTATTTACACAGAGCATGTTCTTTTGGATTTGATTCGGATGCGTACTCTTTCGGCGCGTTTACGGGGCGAGCAACCAGGAGCTGAGGCGAGCATTCGCAAGATTCTCGCCGACGAGCATGGACAAAATGTGATGGAAGTTGCGCGTGATCTTTTGGGAGCGCAAGCAATGTTGCGCGGCGTTGCTGAGAGTAGTGAGAGCGGATCTCATAACGGGCTTGGCGGCGGCGGTGGTGTCGGTTTGCGGGCGCTTGAACATCCTGGTTGGTTTGATGGTTATATGTTCGCGCGTTCGCTCACAATCGGTGGCGGCACAGGTGAGGTGCAACGCAATATCGTGGCTGAACGCGTACTCGGGTTGCCTCATGACAGTGATGCGCTTCAAGGAATGACATGGGCGCAAACTCAGCGCAAGGTGTAATACCTAACTTTGTTGCGCAGTACAGGGTTGGCCGCCGCAGACATCTGTGAAGGTTCCACCAAATAAGAATTCAGCCATCTGACTACGCGCGACCTTGTCATCACGTGGGTCGCCATGAGGGTCGCGTCCGACTGACGGAGGCAGGACTTCAACGGGAATCATCTCGGCACCAGAGTCCCAAATAACGATCACGGATCCCGTATCGCCTTCGGCCACATCTTGTAGTCCCCAGCCGGGGGTCACTTCACGTGACCGACCTTCGGCGACCATGGGTCGATAGATCTTGGCTCCGAGAGATCGCGCCTCAACGAAAGCGGTGAGTTCGCTGACCTGATGATCTCCCCAAGCAACGTGCATCAATACTGCCTTGTTGGCCTGAGTGCTGGGTAACGGATCACGAGTGATGTGGTTGATGTACCCGCCTCCCTCGCCGCGGTCCCACAACATCTGCATTAGAGAGATACTTAGCGTGCGATCTCGCCGTGACGGATAGGCGGGGATCATGATGGCTTCATACTCATTAAAGTCAATAGATCGCAGAAGCAAGGTGCTGTAATTGATGCCAGGTACGCCAAGGACTGCGCGACTGATATCGGGGGAGACGGCGGTGATCGCAGAACCCATGATGCCGCCTTGGCTATTGCCGTAGTAGATCAAGTCCC
>CALGTP010000743.1 GCA_937902105.1 uncultured Actinomycetes bacterium | reverse complement strand
CCCATTCGTTTGACGACACTGGCCTTTTCCTTGCGGTCCGGTCTTTATGAATATAATGTGTCGGTAATCGGACCTCCGTATTCCGAAGAATCTTTTGAGAATATGGTGCTTTCGGGCACAAGTATCCACAGTGTCGTTGTATCCGGCCATAGTCTTCGCGAAGCTGTTTAAGTGGATTCTGTCTTCTCCGATGACATCCCCTAGCTCGTTCAATGCCCACAGCGCATCTTCATCTAATGTGTGGGTCCTTAGTTCGGACAGTACTCCACCCATGTCAACCGAAACTATCGGTAGCGCTTGCATGATCGAAGGAGGAGGGCTTTCGTCGATCGTGTACGTATCAGCGGCTTGTCGAGACGACTTTGATTCTCTTTCCGCAGCGTCTACTCCCATGTCCTTAGCCCTGTTTTTCCCTGCGCCATGCGATTTTCCCGAGTGGCTGGGAGGAGGTTCGGGCTGCGACCGGATAATTTCTGCGTATGTCGGCGCCTTCTTTTTCTCCTCGGCCTGGCTGGTCGATGATGAGGAAGCAGCGCCAGGTGGGATACGCTCGTCCGTGGTTCCCTGTTTTGTGGTGACAGACGTAGCAGAAGATCCTGCTATATCGTCGTCTGGGTCTTCTTCGAATTGAAGTGACCCCCCAGTTGCGTCAGGAGTAGTAATTCCAGCGAATCCCAATATTTTGTGGATCTCATCCCATGGCGTGGGAGCGACATTCCACGTTGCCGGATCCTTTACCTGACATTCATATTCTCCGTGCTGGCTCCAGTAAGGCAACCGGATGTCTCGATAGAATTCTTTCGACATGGAGGTCATGGCGGCATAAGCAATTACACTTGCGAGGAATCCCCACACATGCATCTTATTGTGGGCGCATAGCGAGAAATGCAGTGTTGTTCTGATCCTTCGAATAGCACGGTGGAGTCAATGGCCATGTGACCGTACTTTCGTACTTCATGGATGGCCCTGTTATACCACAGCGTCATTTCGTCTGTACACCCAAAGAATTCGCTCCTCCCTCCACAAACCCAAATAACCCTGTCGTAGTGATCGTCCAAGTATTCCAGGGTTTCTGCAAGAGGGTTTCCGCAAATTTTGTCCCAGTCTTTGATGTCTTTGATCTTGTTTCCGCCCGTGATGGCTTCGTTCAGCAGCCATACGACGACTATGATTCTAGGGTAATGGACCCTGACTATCATTTTTCCGTCGCTATCCTTCGTGGCGGCCTCCTTCAGCGACTCGTAATGTCTATTTGTCGTTGACCGTATATCTCCGAGGATATGACTAATCCCCCCGCCTTTGTCGCACGTGAATAGGACATTTCCATTTATGGTTCCGATCCCCATTACTCCTGTGATGAACTCCTTGTCAGGCATGTAGGGCGTCTTCTTGCCACCGTCCTTTTTCAGAGAGCACGTGCTGTCCGACGCGATATGCATCAAGAAACTCTCCCAATCCGAGCTGGCCTCCGGAGGGGGCAAGTTTGCCGCCTTCATGGACAACAATAATGGCAGCATGTCATCTCGCAAGTGAGTCATCAGTACCATCATTAGCATGAAGGCGCTTCCTTTCGTACCAGTTCCGCCGAGAACGAACAGTTCGCGAACACGGCTGTCCACGAACTTGACCAGATGCTGGCATGCGGCAGTCGAGTATTCACTCCAATCTTGGTCAATTTTGGATGTCGCCTCCCTGACCAGATGCGGCGGCAGTCCCGATTGTGTCCCGTGTACGGCGGCCATCATTGCCTCTGCAGCGTCCTTCATCTTCTTGACGTACCCTTCACGATTCGATACATCAACCAGTCTTTTTCCAGCGCTCTGCTTCTGTTTCTTCGCTTCAGGTTGGTCGGAACTTGTGGTGAAATCCGGTTCGAGCTGAGCAGAAGGACCCGCTACGTTGCTCACCGCGGAATCTGGTTTGAGCTGAGCAGAAGGACCCGCTACAGTGATCACCGCGTCACCCTCAACGTTAACGTCGCTGCCAATGTTATCGGGAGGCTTTACCAGATCCCAGACGTTCAGTTCGTCCTCACCTTCTGCCCGTCCCTTCTCTGATAATGGGAAGTCAGGGCGCGTAGTTATTCCTATGATAGTAGTAGGGTCTAGCGGATTAGCCTCATTATCTCTACGAAATCTAGGAATATCGGCACCGTAATTCAGCACCCATTCATTCGTTTGATTTTTGGTGCGCATCTGTTCTGCGTCTGTGTCCTGTACAAGCACTGCTGTCATGATTGTAGTCGAGTCCATGCTTCGGACTTGAACGTTTCGAGCATCTGTCTTTGCAGTGCTCTTTGGCTTGGCGCTCTCTATTAGAACTCGGTAGAGCACGCCGTCCAGTGATAGCGGTTCCCATGGGGCGTATGACAGTGCTAGCTTCGACATGCCATCCTTATGCCCGTATAAGGTTCTGGCGTCCAGTTGTCCTTCTTCGCCCCTAGCTGCGTCCCCAGAGGATTTTACCGCGCCGTTGTACAAGATCGAACAGAGGGCTGCGACCTTTGTGCCATGAAACATCCGCTGATAGTTTAGCGATTCGGTCTTCAGCCAGAATGCCTCGCGTCCAATAATCGGGAACCTCGTGAATCGTTGGTCGTCACCGATGGTGTACGTCTCTGCATCGTCTACGTTTAGTAGGTCAGCTGCCGATAGTGCCCCTTTCACGCCTGAAT
>CALGTP010000742.1 GCA_937902105.1 uncultured Actinomycetes bacterium | reverse complement strand
GATTCTTTGAGAACGTCGCAACTGAAGTTTAGAAATGACCAAACCAGGAAAAAATGGAAGCCCTTTATACACCTACTGGGGCGGTGGCTGTGGACGAATTCAGCCAATTGCAAGGGCCCTTGCTGCATGCAGCATCCCTTTTAGCCACATATGCCCGGAGCTCTACATTCAACCTTGATGTCAATGCATATGCCGAGCAGAGCAATTTGTTTGGACGAATTGCAGTATTGGGAGTGTTCGGGGACCACTTGCAACTTCCTCCTGTCCCGAAGAGCACTTCGTTGCTCAGGGACCTGACCGACGCATCAGCAGAACATAAGGCAGGCGCCGCAATGTTTGCCAACCTCGAGGACGTATTCCTCATGACCACAGCAATGCGCTTCGAAGACCCAACTCTCATCCATTCTTCAAAAAATGAGAAAAGCAGGCGGCGAGAAATTGAGCGAACAAGAAAAGACCGCTCTCATGAAAACACGTCTGGATCAACCAAATGCATCCACAGCCAAGGCTTCCCGCAGTGCTCCACAGCCTGCTCCACAAAATCCCTGGGTCCCTGAATACGAGACGTGGTATCAATCATGCTACTTGTGGTCCGTGGTGTCGATGTTCATGTACATGAGAGCGAAACAATCTGCAGCAAATGCTCGGCGAATACTTTTCTGTTGCCAAGCCGTGGATGTGCCGAACAAAGCTTGCACTCGAGAGCTCTACCACGAATTGCTGCGAGAACCAAGCTTGTCAGCAACAAAACGCTTACCTGGATATGTTTTTTTCACATGGACATGCGAATACGATTCACGTGCTCGGCGTTGCCCCCATGGGCATCGCAAGATACTCCTGGACAAATTGCTGGCATTCATCTTCACCCAGCGGAGCCTTGCCTTACTTCGAAAAACCAGACCGTGCAGGCAGGTATCGTTCTCCTTCAATACTTGCCGCTAGCAATTTATGTCAAGATCGATAAATGCGACATCGAGTTTCTACCTCCACGATCTTGTCATGCGCACGTGCTGGTAGGGGCAGACCTAGAATGCGCCCAGTGCCGATTCTTCCCAGGAGTCGTGCGAGTCAAACCTGAAAAAGTTACATGGCACTTCAATTCCAAAACGGTTGACTTCAAAACAACTGTGCAGCGAACGCAAGTGCCACTTGTATACGAGAAAGCATGTCCATTGTATTCGCTACAGGGGGAAACCACAGACCCTGGACTCGTCGCGCACTTCGAAATGCCTGCGAGAACAAGCTCTGATATAAGATTCCTGATTGTGTACGTCATGCTCAGCCGAGTAAGAAGCCTGGCCAAGTTGAGAACACTCGGTCTGGATGAAAAGATAATTGCTATAATTGAAGCAGGGCCGCCAACTGATTTGATTGGCACGTCCAACCAACTTCTCGAGCAGAAGATCTTGAAAACCAAAGACAAAACTAAATCGGCAAGAGAGTTGTTGTGCTGGCCATCCCAACCGAAATGACCATAATGCCACATCTTGTAATCTGCCGGTATTCTGCGCCGACTTTGTCGGCGAACTTGGTTTACAATTCGACCACAGTGCTTCACAGCCTGTGATTCGCGTGTTTGTCAGGGCTTACATAACATACAATTTGTTTGATCCTCGTAGCACCAATCGCCTGCGTGGCTTGCAATCGCCTCTGGCGATTTCTATCGTTTCACTTTGTGGCACAGCAGACTATAAAGTTGATGCTTTGATACTTGGACCATGACCATGCCAGGGAAAAACACATGCACGGACTTTCTATCTGAAGCATGTCCTGTCATTGGAATCTCACACAGATTGTGGCACGGTGTTTAAATCATCACACATTTTGCTGAGAGTTGCGCGCCCTTCAGGTTTTACCAGATTTTCATAGATTTAACATGTTGGTCATGTCACCGCGAACAGCGAACTACTTTCCATCGAAACCATTTACTTGCCAGAACTAATCAATTAGCTTGCGTACACGCTCACCACAACAGCAACAATTTGTTTCCTCTCAATCAAAAGCACGCTGAACACCCGCGACAGCTAATAGCGCCTATATCCCACATCCAACCCAACTTGGACCAACAATTCATGTTGTTTCGCAAAC
>CALGTP010000741.1 GCA_937902105.1 uncultured Actinomycetes bacterium | reverse complement strand
AGCAGATGAAAGTCCACAGCAGATGTATCCTCAAGCACGCAAACCTGCCCCCGCGCTTTTGGTCAGAGACAAACACCTTGTACATGGCCGTACGCAACATCATGCCCAGAGACAAGATGAAGGTCCCGTTTAAATCAGCACCGTCACATCGGCTGCACTTTAACCCCAAGCTAATGTTACACCGCCCAGGATGCTTGGTCATTGTGAAATACCCCAAAGATCATCCGCGCGTCACAGATACGTCTAACGGCGCGCGGGGCGTGTGCGGCATTTTCCTTGGCTGCCACGCGACCTCACCTCTGGTCAAAGTCTGGATTCCTAGCACCGGCGAAATCGCGTACCACAAGGAGGTAGAGATTTTTGATGACAAACTGCCTTTCGTGGATCCTTCTTGCATGCCCGATCGACAGGGATTCTCCGACAAGGACATCGAAGCGCTGTACAAGCCTAACACTCACAAGGCGACCCGAGCTAGTCCACGCACGCCAGTGTCGTCAGCCTCGCCAGCGCCGGTGCATGCAGTCAATGATGCTGCAGCAGCACCCGTTCTCGACGCGCAGGTACCCACCACGGGCGATGACGCTGAAGACCCTATCCTCGAGGCGACTGACAAAGCACTGGCGACATTCAGCTCGAAGCGACAATTGCTGCTCGACCTGGGAAAAGATGCATTCTTCGAACACGCATGGAAAGTGAAATGCGTGGACACAATCTTGCGCGACGGTCGCGTGTATGTGACGGTGGAAACAATCGCAGGTGAGACTCCGGCTCTTACCAAGAGGGACAAAGGCAAGAGGTTTGACCTGCCTGTGTCGCGAGGCAAAGACCTTCGCGACGCCAACCTGCGCCGGGCGCTCGAGCTGTGCATGCCAAACGTGCGCACAATGCAAGGCCTGCTTGCATACTGTGCTGCCCCTGCGCCCTACCCCTCTTTCGAGGGGGAGAAGCAAAAGAATCCCAAGAGAGCGAAAGACGATGTAGTGCGCATCAAGGGCAGAGAGCTTAGCTCGGACCTCAATATTGACACTCTCGACAATCCTACGCTGGCACGCCTCCTCGTGTCGTACCAAACACCGTTGGAAATTAAGGCAGGAGAGCTGGTGGAGCCGATCGGAGTGCGCAGAAATAAAAACAAGACGTACCTCGAATGCAGGTTCATCGCACCAGAGCAGAAAGCTGCAAAGCAGATCCTGGCATCCATCGAAATGTCAAATGCTCCAAAAGGCCAGCGCAGCGTGCGTGACATCCTCAATATCATGCATAATATGCCTAGCACGCTAAACGACATAGGCATAAGCCCACGCACAGCAGAGGCAATACGCGCAGCGAAGCTAGCAGCCTGGAAAGCAATGCTACAAGATTGGCGAGATGTGGGTCCGCACACTACGTCATGGACTGCTGACCGGGACGATCATGCACGGGAGCTAGCAGCACAACAACAGGATTTCAACGAGAATCCATTTAGCGACGAGCACTTGCAGATACGATGGGTAATGATGGCGAAATCGGAGCTGCAGGAAGGCACGACTGACGAAGAAGCGAGCAAGGCGCTCCATGATTTGTCGTGGATAGACCTGACTGAGCCCGACCCGAAGCACAACGGCGCGGCGATGCGCAACGAGCGATTGGCGCCAATTTGGAAGGAGGAGCAAGACAACGAGATGACAGGCCTGTTCGGGCGCGGCTGCTTGAAAAAGATCAAGCGAAGCGAACTGCCCATGGGCACAAGGGTCATCTCCTCCCGCTTCCATTACAAGATCAAGCGACACTCTGCGGGAGAGCACAAACTGAAGGCTAAGAGGCTCAAGGTGCGCCTCGTCGTGCAAGGACAACACATGTCGAAAGCTAAGGGCGACTTCACAGACGCTTTCAGCCCGGTACCGCACCTGTCTGGAGTGCGATGCTGCATGTCAATGGCTACGGCTATGAAATGGAAGGCCGTAGGCGTCGATCTCACCCAGGGTTTCATCCAAGCCGAGTTGCCAAAGGATGGAAAGGCCATTTATATTTCCCCGCCTCCAGGGCATGTCGAGGAGCCAGATGTGGTCTATCAGGTCTTGAAGCCTCTATACGGCATGCCGCATTCTGGTAGATGTCTGCACGTCACATGGTCCAAATGGCTAGAGGGCCAGGGTTTCCAGAAAGCGGGATACGAGGGTGCTATGTGGAGCAGAAAGGACAGTGATGGTGACACCATCCTTGTGGCTACACACGTCGATGACAGCATTGTAACGGGGTCCAACGACGACAAGACCGACACCTTTGTGCGTGAAATGCTGGACAGATTCGACGGCACCTGCGAGCGTAACCTCACCGAAATGCTCGGTATGGAGTGGGAACGCGACATCGAGGCGGGCACTAGCATTTTGCATCAGAGGGCCTTCACGGAGAAGCTTCTGAAAGCTTTCGGTTTCTGGCAATACAGCAAGCCAACTAAGACCCCGCAGGCGCCAGGCACGCGTCTAAGCGCTGCTGATCAGCCCGATACTCCTGACCCCGTGTTGCACCGCAGGTATAGAGCCATTGTGGGTGCGCTGGGCTGGCTAAACCAGGGCACTAGACCCGATATCAGCCATGCGTACTCTGAGCTGTCAAAGTTCGTACAACGCCCAGGGCAGAAGCATATGGATGCGGCAGAATACTGCTTGAAATATCTTGCGGGGACCGTGGATCTGTGCATACACTATGGCCGCACCAAGGATGGCAAGATTGAGGGCAGAGAACTCAATAGGCTATGGGGCTGGGTGGACGCAGATTTTGCCGCTGATCTCGACACGCGTCGCTCGCACACGGGCTACGTTATCATGATGAATGGCGGTCCTATCAGCTGGAAGTCGGTGAAGCAGAAGAGTGTGTCTCTCAGCACAGCCGAAAGTGAGTGGTATGCCGCCAGTGAGGCTGGTAAAGAGCTTCTGTACTTGCGCATAATTATGCGTGAATTTGGATTCCCTCAACTTGGGCCTATGCATCTGTATGAAGACTCGCGCGCAGTTATCGCAATGGCAGAGAACCCAAGTAACCGTAAGGGGGCGCGACACATAGATACGCGTGAGCATTTCGTCGACCAACTCGTCAAAGACCGCATCATCAAGCTAGTGCAATGCAGAACCAACAAGATGGTAGCAGATGCGCTGACGAAGAACTTGCCAGCACCTACTTTTGAGCAGCATAGGGCTACTATGTTGGGAGAGGACGAGGCGCCGTTTTCAGCGATGATGTGTCGCGTATAGGGGCGTAGTTATATGTCCTAACGTGCTTGTGTGTGTGTATACTCCTTGAGACGAGCACGTGTAGTCCAAGGGGGAGAGAAACGATGTGAACACCGGAAAAATGTTGTGAACACCGTTGACGTTTTTTTAGT
>CALGTP010000740.1 GCA_937902105.1 uncultured Actinomycetes bacterium | reverse complement strand
CTGCTGTGGGCGACCTCGGCGCAGCAGGGTGTTCGGACACACACATCCCCTTTGTGTGGACTAAAGCGACCGCTGCATCAATTGCGAAGCTCATCAGGACATTGCTCAAGTATACCTGGTTGACTTCCCTCTTACGGAGGCCCGGCAATCCCCATGGCTGCAGCCTTGACCTCAAAGGGCGTGGTGCCTTGGGGCTCCCAGCGATCGCCTGTTCTCTGGCAGCCGAGTATGTTTCGCATGGGGCCCCTATTGCTGCCGCAATAATGCGGCCGCTGTAGATCTGCCCTCTCCAGAACTCTCTGTTTTTGTCGCTGGTCATGTCGCACTGCTCGTAGCTGACCGCAAGATCCAGTGAGATGACGATAAGATCGAAGTCCTCGTGACTGGTGATCATTTCTAGACAACTCTGCAGATCCTGGTATCTTCTGCGGCCGCTATACACGTGTACAACTATATAGCACGTCCTGGCGAAGGGCATGAAATCGAAGATCATCGCTGCCCCAGAACATTCGACTACGATTTCATTCCCATCCTCGTCTATCACCTTGCACCTCGGCGCATTGTACGTTTTCTGTGGTATTTTCTGTCCAAAAAGCTCGTCTGTCGGTTCTGTCTCTTGCGCCCGCATTTCAGCATGAGTTCTGTCAACGCGTGGTCTTACGTCCTTGAAGCTCTCCAACACGCTCGCGACCGCCTGCGTGGCGAGGATGACTCTGTCTACGTTCCCGTCCCAAGCGCCCGTCAGATCGTCAAGCGTGTCATTGAAAATCTGCAACTGCCTTACTTTTGCTGCATCAAAATTCAAAAGGCGGAACAAGTTTCTTCTCACATTCTCGTAGCACATCCCATCCTCTTCATGCCATCTTGAATCCTCTATTACTGTCTCCCTGAATGCCTCGTTCAGTTCCGCTGCCTCAATCTCGCTCATGATGTCCTCGTTCAGTTCCGTGCTGTTTTGTACCGGTCTAAGCGGCTCACGAGGCTGCTCAAGCCCTTCGTCCGGTACTTCCTGGGTGACCTGCTGAACATCTGGCTGCAGAAGCTCTCGGACATTTTGTGATGGTCTGAGCGGCCCAAGAAGCCTCACGTTGGGCATTCTGTGTCGGGCATGTTGCCTGCCACTGTGCCTCGCCTTGCGCAGTCTCCCAGCCTCCTCCTTTTCTGCAAGCTCAACCTGCTCATCATTGAGCGGATGCATTCTCTGCACCATCTGGTCATAGCATCCCGTGGCTGTGTATGCCAGGTGTCGCACAAGCCTTGTACGGGAATGGTATTCCATAAGGCATACCTCGCAGTGGGTAGTTCTCGCATATCTCCTTGCGTCGTTGCGGATCCTATGCTTGTCAAACTGGTGCGCGGCAACTTGTTGCAGAGTGTGAAAACGTTGCCCGCACACGTCACATGCCCAGTTCTTGGAGATCTCCTTGTCTTTTTCCTCGTGGACCCTCCTCAGTCCTGCCTGCTCCATTCTTTTCCAGAAGGACTCTTGCCAGTCCTCAACTTGCTGGTCGTTTCTCCTATACATTTTGCTCATTTCCGCAGCTCTGGCAACTGTTTTCTTCCATCTCTTCTTCGCGCATATGTGCGTGCTCCAAATTTCTGCACCTTTCTCCGGGTCCTCTTCTGGCAGCTCTTCCGGCAGGAGTTTTTTCATCCATCGCAAGTCCTCATGGATCATTTCCAGCCAAGAGCCCTTCCAAGCAAGTTCGGTCTTGAGGAGGCTCCACGTCTCGGCTGGCCCTTGCAGAATTAATCTCCTGAAGTATCTCAGCCTGGCCATACTCAGGAGTTCGCTGGCCGGTGAAGCGTGTAGCGTAACTAGCACTTGATTGTTGCCAAAGTGCTGCTGCTTGTGCTGTGACGTCACCTGCCCGGTTACCCGTCTGTAAATTTCGATAACTCCTGTCTCCGCCATGTTTGATTCTCCCCGCCGCAATTGGTGCCATATGTGCGCGTTGAACAGCATTCTACTCAGGATCAGGCTCGTAGTCAGGTCTGACCTCGTCCTCAACTTGAAGTTGGGATTTCCCAGCACTTTTTGTTGAATCGGTCTGAGGGCCGCCTTCGCTTTGGCGATCCCCTCTATTATGGCCTGCCTCATTGAGCCCTCTTCATTGGTCCATGTCCCAAGGTGCTTGTACTCAAAGGTCACATTGATGTGGCATGTTCCCTCGTACTTGCTCTCGAAGGAGATCCGGCTAAGCTGTTCAATGTGTATTTTTCTTTTGCAGGACATTGCTCCTCTTCCTCTGAATGCCATTACAACTTCGGATTTGCCTGCCTCCAGGTTCACCTCAAAGCCGTGTTCAAGGAGGGTGTCATACATCCTCGCAGCCAGTTTTTGCATCCTGCCCTCTAGCTTCTCTGGATCATCCGCTATGGCCATGAGGACGAGATCGTCCGCCAGGCTGACATCCAACATGACTTCCTCCTCGTGGTGGCTGTTAGACAAAGTTGCGCTCCTCTTGCCGTCCCACGATAGGTGCACATAGTCTTCGAAGCTGTCGAGCCCCTCTTTCATCCTCTTCACGATGGGGACCAATGCGATACAGAAAAGCAGGTCCGCGATTGGGTCTCCGGGCCTTGTGCCCCTCATCGTACATGATACTTGATCGGAGCCTGGCATAACAAACCAGGTGTCAGTCAGCACCTCTACCGTGAGGCATTGGAGATGCTCGTTGGCTCCCATCTCCTGCATGGCTGTGGTCATGTCCAGCAACTGAACTAGGTGTTCCGCGGCCTGCTCGTTCACCTTGAATCTGGCAACTATGTCCTTCCAGCTGTGCGTACAGCTGGCGTCCTGCACTATCAGTTGTCGAATCGTCGTATAATAGGCCGCCACAATATCGATGTACAATTTGCCCGCGGACACTCCAATGTTCTTTGTAATCTTGGAGAAGATCATCGCTGTGTGCGAAGCGATGTCGGTACCGAAACCTTTCCTGCCTCCGCACTGCAAAGGCATGAAGAAGTCCTTGGCTGCCTTGACCAGCATGTCCCGGTGCGCCCTTCTGAACTTTTTCGCCAAGCAGTCCTCCAGCAATACCTGCCTGAATGAGGTCTTGGAGTCGAAAGTTCCTCTGCCCTTCCATATAGCTGCCTGCCATCCTCCTTTGAACGCAAACGGCTCCGAGCATGTTGCATGCATTTTGAGGAGCAGAGGATAAACATACTGGGCAGTTTCTGCAGGTAGCAAGGCATACAACTCGTCAGGCACCGCATCTAATCCTGTTCCTCTGTTCGTCTTGCCGTGCCTCATACACTTTTCCAGGGTCTGCAGCGACGGTATGTTTTCTTTGAAAATTATCGGCAAGTTTCCGCTCTTAGCTCTCATTTGTTGCCTCACTGCGCATGCTCGCAGGCTGCCGGCAATGTCTCCTGGCTCTGCCGCCTCCTGCCTCGCGAAATGCTCTTGCAAGGTGAGTTGCCTCTCCTCATATGATGAGCACATGTACCCATCAGTGCCCTCCATCGATGGCGACGGCTGCACCATTAGTTGCGGCTTTCTCCTCGCTGTGGCCCCTCGCAAGAACTTGATTTTGCTGTAAATCTCTGCTTTCTTGGAAGGGGTATCGCATTTCACTGCCTGTTGAGCAAGTCCGTCCAGGTACCTATCTCGGTCCAATCTGAGCATCTTGATGACAACTCTCCTTGAGATGCCAAGGTACCTTGCCCACCATGCACGCATGAATTGCGTGGATTTCGTCGCTTCTCTGTATCTTCTTTGGTCGCCAGGCGATTGCAAGTACGGGAAGCATCTTGTTTTCCATCTGGCTAATCCGCTCCTCAGCTTGACTCGTCTCTGCTCCTTTTCTGCCCACACCAGTTGCATTCTTACTCTTTTGCGCTGCTTCATTACTTCCCATGTTTCGTCCTCGATGAAGTCTTTCCTTTTGCTGCATTTGTCTTTTGGGCATTCCTCTTCGATGATGCCTCTGAGCTTTCCCACTACGTGTTGCGCATGTTCGTGCACGTTCGTGGCCCAAGTCACCTGCGGCTCGAGTTTGATCCTTTCCGCCACCCTCGTCTTGCCCTCCTCTGTCTTCAGCTTCCTCCTGTCAATTCTGTCTCTGGTTCGCCATTGTCCTTCTTCTCTCCTAGGCGCCTCCTCCATATGAACTACCACAGACACACAAGCAGGCCGATGGTCCTCTGCTTTTTGCAACAGTTCGATGCTTCGGTCGACCCATGATCTCACGGCGCCCCGTTTCCAAATGGCAGGCAGTGCAACGTAGTCTATTCTGTGGCGGTCTCCCTGCTTGCCTGTCCACGTCCCTGAATCTTCCCTGTTGCCGTCCTGCATTTCGGGGAACGTGGAAGGTACAAATGCTCGGAATTCTTGCACCAAGCTGTGGAAGTGCCATCCGTTGCGGTTCTCATCATTGGGCCAGCATGCTCCGACCGCCGGGGACACTGCACTGCCAAGCTTGCCATTGGCGTCGAAGAAGAACACCACATCCACGTCGGTGTGTCTCCTGCGTCTTAATATATTTGACGTTTGTTTCCACCAGTCTCCTGCCTCGGTCGCTGTTGCCCCGGAATGGGGGCTATGCCCGACGTACATGTCCAGCCTCAGGTGTTTTGTACGAAGGGCCACCAGCAAGCGGCGCTCGTCTTGATACATCACGGTAAAATCTTGTTTTTTGAAAAAGAGTTCCTCATCCTTCTTGCCATGTCTGATTGTCGCGTAGGGTCGGTACTTTCCGTACCACAGTTCGCATCCTAATCCGGACTTGTTTGTGCATCCGGACCTGATGCGACCCCAGCTGTCCCCGCATGTTTGTCCTCGCGAGGACCTGGCTTCCTGCACGCCGAAGAGCAGCATGTTCATCTCCTCGAGGTGTCGCTGCATCGTCGCCACTCTTCCTGCGATCAGAAGTCCATCCTGTGCTCGTTTCCCTTCATTGGCCTTTAAGCTCAGGACATTGCTGGTGGCCACAGTCCAGTCCAGCGTCATATGTACCTGTTCTTGCGCCAGGTTGGAAATCTCTGTTCGACCTCCGTCGTAGTTGTCAACCAATTTGTCTACATCGTATCCGCAGCTTGTGACGTCCATCTCACCTGAGTGTTGCAATTCAGGAAGGGCGTCACTGTAATCCTGTCTGCAAAGGTGTAGCCATGCCCACTCGAGCGTCTCCGCCTGGAACTCGAAGCCTCGTAGTGGATGTCGTGGAAGTGCGCACCCCAGCGAAACTCCCAAAGACGCATGATCTTTTGCCACTATGTCCGCAAGCTCGTTCCAGGGCTGTCCTGCGTGACCTTTGCAGTGCTGTACCGAAAGCCTTGAGGTGCACTGCGCCAAGTGAATCACGCTTCTGACCACACTGTGCATTTCAGGGTAGTCGTGTAGTGTCGCCCCTCCACAGCCTACCAAGCCTGCCGCAATGCAATCGACCCATAAGGTCGCCGCAATTCCTGTTTCCCACAAGCCACTCTGCAGCCACCAGAGTGCACCCCATGTGAGACCAGCGCACTCGGCATCTAGTGATTGGATGCCTGCTGTGCCGATCCACCCGTCGTGCTCTCCTACTTTGAGTTGTTCTCCCATAAAGCCCAGGAAGCTGTACTCCACATATCCGGAAATGTCCACTTGCTCGGCAACCACCACAAAGGACCATGCAGCCGATTCTTCCGCCTCATCCTCGCTAAGGAAGGCCTTGAGGGCGTCTGCGTCCAAGTAGCTGCCGTCAGTGAAGATATGTATGTGTGTAACTTGCTCCCATTTGATTTCTGCCGCCCACGCCATTCCCATCCATGTATTGTAGTGAACCTCTTCTATCATTTTGCTCGACAAAACATTGATGTCCGTCTCGAGCTCAAAGTCTGGCCATCTCTGCAAGAGCGCGTAAACCGTGTCCCTTGACACACCAAGCGCAAAGGGCTGCCGATGAAGTATGGTCTCCTCATCGTCTCGTCTGCGCCGCTCTTCTCCACCTTTTCCCAAGGGAATGGCCCCCCTAATGCTGCTGCCATTCTCTGCTCCAAAGTCCAACAAGTCATTAAGCTGCAAGGTCATGACTTGTGGACTCCCCTCTTGCCTCAGTCCATGATCTGGACGTCCGGCACGCGCCGGCCCGGCTCCTTGCTCCTCGAAGCCTTGCGAAACCCCGGCGTCTCAGGGGTTGTGGCTGGGGCCCTCTGGGCACCACTGGTAACGCTTCTGCTCAAGGACCTGTCCTTCAGCCTGCGGCTCCTTCTCGGTGCGATGCCGTCGTTGTTCTCGTCCTCCTCCGGGGTCCTCCTCATGCTTGGAGAGCGGGACCTTTCTCTTTCCCCTTCGTTGTCTTCGTCATTGCTGCTATCAGGAACTTCAACGGTGGCGGACTGAGCCCTCAGCAGATGGCCGAATGCCTCTGCTTCAGCCGCCAGGTTGGCAGCAGTTTGTAGCTGCGCGGCTGCCTGAGCGGCGTGTTGTTGCCCTGCCTCTGCCTCTGCCGCTAAGCTGTCGGCAGCTTGCTGCTGTGCGGCAGCTTGGACAGCCCTTTGTTGCATTGCGGCCATTGCGTCCATTGCTGCTGCTGCCGTTGCTGCAGCTGCCTGGTGCCTCTGCCGTGCCAGAGCTGCCTCCTGGGCGTCCTGTTCCTCCCTTTGCCTCGCCTCCGCTGCTGAGTCATTGTTGTGGTTGTAGAAGTCGTTCTCCTCCTCGATCTCATCCTCCTGCGTGAGGTCAACGTTCAGGTCTTCTCCGAGTGACTTTGCTTCTAACTTCGCCTCGTCAAGCTTGAACTGGGCCTCATCGATTGCCTCTTTGATCTGAGCCGCCTCTGACCTGTGGAGCTT
>CALGTP010000739.1 GCA_937902105.1 uncultured Actinomycetes bacterium | reverse complement strand
AATACCCCCTTATCGTCCAACTCCGCAAGGTAGTGTTTCCTAGGCATCTCTGAATGTGCCGTCCATTTACCTCCCCTCGCCCTGGCGGCTTCCAACCCCCTTTCCTCCTCCTGGTGGTCCTGTCCTGCAAGAATCCTCATAAGGGTTACGTGCCCCTTTCTTATGCAAATCGCCGACATGTGTGGCTCCGGGACACCTTGCTCCACTGCGATTACCTTGCACAGTGCGATCACCGAGTCGATGCTCGTGGTCTTGGTCTTGTTCGATCTGTGCGAGTGTGCGGACCGCCCTTTCAAACTTCTCCCGGGTCTCGCTAGTAGAGGGGAGTTCCCGTCCACTTTACCTCTCCATCTCAAGAAGTTCACCATGAGCAATAGAATCTCTATCTCTGGTTCACTCCGTCTCCCCAACGTCGCCCAGATTGGCATGGTGGTTGCCTTGGTTTTCTTCGCTGTCTTCGTTGTTGGGAACCACACCTGAGCGTATATCACCATGTCGTTGGTTAATCCGTTCTCCAGATCGTCCAAGAACTCTTCTCCTGTTCTCATCTCCCATCCGTCGGCTGCTTGGTGATTCTCCACGCAGAACCTCCAGTCCTTCATCCGCATGATGTGAGTCAGGACTGGGTCGCTTTGTTCTTCCTCCTCATCTTCGGTTAGTCCTGGGTTCAAGGCCATCCTCCTCGCCTTCTCCTCCCTCCTCTCCTTCTCTTCCGCTTTCCAAGCGTCCCGCGTGGCCTTCTCGTTTCCCCGAATGGTAGTTGGCGACGCGTTCCCAACTCTCATTCCCACGTCCAGCATGAGTGCGAGTAGTAGGTACTGGAGTGCCTCATCCAGGTCGTCTCTGCAGGTTACGTCCGACCATCTGATTTTGTGCGGGTCTAACCGTGATCGGACCTCTACGAACATGTCCATCACCATGTTGAATTTCTCGTTGCTGGCCTTCCGAGCGATGTCGTCCCTTTGCTCTTGATTGGTTCGTCCCGAGAGACCCACCGCTCTTTCCACCAGCGGGTGGTCCCATAAATTCGCGTCCGGCCACACCTCATTCCAGAATAGGCCCTTCACTTTTGCGATAGCTCGCCCCACCTGCTCTGCCCTCAGTCCCTTCTCAATGAAGAGGAACCTCACGTACAAAGCCATATGATAAGGCTTGTTAGTAGTGCAGATCTGAGATAGATCTGTGAAACTTAATCCACTCTGCTCGACGTACTCCGTCCATTCCTGAATGATGGATCCCCCTTTTGCATCCCTCTCCTTTATCCATGCTTTTAAGAGGTCCTTAGTGGGTCGACTGTCGAACTCCACGTCTCCCCCCCCTTGCCTCTCTTTCCCTTTATTTGATCGTGTATCGTTTTTCTCCTCGTTCGGTTTTGCCTCCCTTTCCCTTACTTCCCCTCCGGACTCCTCTCCGTGATCTTCCTCCTTTTCCCCCCTTTTCTCCCCTGCCCCTCGTTCTATTCCGTCGGGCGTCCCGTCCGGTCATTGCGTATATGACTTGTCGGCGAATCGATCTGTCGGTTTCTTAATCCTGCCGCTGACTCTTGTGCCGTCAACTTGGCTAGGGGTCGGGGACTGCAGATAATCGGGGGCACCCTGAGTCCTGGGCGTCGGTTGAGTTCGCAGGTCTATCACCTCGCTTTCCCCCGTTGCCCCCCTTATCTGGCTTGGGAGTGGTTCGTCCTCCTTCTCTGATAAGTTGTCTCCCGTCTTGTCTGGGGTCTCTTCCTTTGATTCAGGGTAGTATAGGTCTAACCCTAACCCTGACCGTGCTACATTCTCTTCGTGTACCGGGTGATAGTCATCGCTCAGTGGGTGATAGATATCCGGCACGGAATCCCCATCCGGTTCGTCTAAGGACGGTGCGGGTTGGTTATCCTCTTTCCCCTGTCCTGTGTGGGGTTCAGGAGGTGATGAGTACCCGTCCGATCCTTCCCTGCTTCCTTCAGACTCCCCCGCGCCTCCTCTAGGTCGTTCCACTCTTATCCCCTCCGGTTTGTCGTCCTCTGACGGTCCGAGCTGGTTATCCCCTTTCTCCGGCCCTTCTGTCCGTTGGCTCTTCTTTCTTTCTTCGTCTTTTTCCGTCGGTCCCTCCCTCTCTTCCTTGGCTCCTGCTCTTGCGTCCACTGTCTCTTCTCCATCTCCAAGTGCCCGACCCCGTTTCTGTGCGCTCTTTCCCCTGTTCTCACTACTGGCCGAGCTTCCTTGATGTTGTCTCGGCTCCGAGTCCTTCCCCTCGGCGAACGGTCCTTTCAATATCGTCCCGTCGATCGATGTGTTGTACCTGCCCTTGCCCACCGGTAGTTTAGGTCTTCGTTCAGAGGGGAATGTCGAGGAGGAGTCGAGGAGGTCGTAGATGACCTGCGCCAGGTCCGGCAGCATGGTTGCCGGGGCGGTTCCGACCTTCTGCCTCAAATCCTTCCTTGCTTCTTCGGTCTCCGGGCTCTCCAATTCCTTTCCTTCCTGGTTCAGTCGTTCCCCTGGCGAGTATCGATTGTGGATATTGTTTAACAGAACCTGTCGTCCCCCTAACACCCTCAATGTTTCGTTCACCCCCGTTTGCAGCTGTAAGAACTGTAGGGCCATAGAATGGTAGTTCTGTTGCGTGGCTTGGGCCACCCCTATCATGTGCTCCAGGGCCTCCGAGGTCAGGTAAGCCGACATCCTTTGGTGTCTCCCTATTGAGTCCAAGGTGTGGGATGCGACGGCCTCAGAGTCTCCATCCCCTTGGGCGTCTGGCGTGAACCTCCCGTTAGTGTCCTCAAGCGATCGACGGACCTGCCTTATCCTGTCGAACTCCGCCCCAAACAACTCTGTCCAGGCTGGCTCGACTTCCGGGTGTAGTCTGAATACGTTCTGCGCTAGAGTCTCCCAGTTCTCCACCCGGACTTCCATGGCCGACTTCTCCATCAACAACTTGTGTTTGTCGTTCTGAGCGGTCGCCAGGTCCTCAGTTATTCCTCCCAGCTGGTGTTGGAGTAAGATCATTTCATGGCTGAGGCGTTGAATCTCTACCTCCCTCGCGCGTGCTCTTGCGTTCGTCTCCCATTCCAGTTTCGCCCTCTCTTTTATGGCGGTTTTCCGTTTCTCTCCCTCCGCTCGTGCCGCCCCCTCCATGGATCGTACCTTTTCTTCCAGCTCCTCTTTTTCAAACGTGGCGTCCTTGAGTCTTTCCATAAGGTCGCGGTTGTGGGAGATCGTGTCAAATTCCTGGCTCCTCGCGTCGTCAGCCACCCTGCGAACCCTTTGAGCCTCCTTCTCACTCTCGGCTAGTTTCTCTCTCATCTCTTGCCTGACTGACGCGATTTCCTCCCTCGCCTCCCGGAGTTCCTTTTTGAGCTCGCCCCTCTCCACTGCCGCCTGTCTCTCCCTTTCCCTGTTGTTAGATCCCAATGTCTCGATTTCCTCCGTCATCGTTCTCTTCTCCTCCCTTAGAGTGCTCTCCCTCTTCCTTACCCTCCCTACTTCCTCCTTGAGTAGTGTTTCTCGGTGGGCGGCTGCCGATTGCATTTTCGCGGTTGCCGCCTTGTGCCTCTCCTCGTCTGCCTTCCTCTGCTCCCTTCTCTCCTCTTCGGTCTTGTCCTCACCGTCGTCCTCCTCGCTGCTCATCACCGTTTGTTCGGCCCCGTGCAACTCGTCATACTCTGCTTTCTCGTATTCGCTCAACTTGCTCCGGTCAGCCGAGTACAAGTCGATGTCCGAGGGCGTTGGTACCCGTCCGGTGTTCCTCATGATCAGTGCCTCCACGTTCGTCCCCCCGATGGTTTCGAGGCCTCCTGCCTCCACCTCCTGAAGTGTTACCGCCTTATAACTCTTCTTCTTCGTCGCGGTACCTGACGCTTTCGCTCCCGAGATGGCTTGCTCTTTCCTCGGAGAGCGTCCCTGCCCTTTCTTGCCTGTGGTGCGGAGTTTTGGAAAACGGAGGTTTTGAGTTAGCATCCGGGTGTGGGGTTCTGTTTTGGGGTGTGGTTGTAGTGTGTTATTCTAGCCCCGCCACCCTGTTCACTAGAGCCTCCACCCCTCTCATGAATTCCCCAATCCCTTCTTTCTCCATCTCCCCTTCCCCTCTCGGATCCCCCAGCCTTAGGCATTCCGCGGCTTCTGACACCTTCCATGTTGTCATTTCCTCCCCTAGCCTTGGACCCGTGACCTTGTCCTCCTTGTCCATCCTCAAAATGGTCTCCCAGTCTGCTTTTCCCCTCGATGGGAGGTCGCATCTCCAATTGAAGTCGTGTTCCTTCGTGTTGGGTAGATGTTGTTCCTCTACCACCTCCAACCCGAACCTGTGTCGGATCGCTGCCTGTAGCATGGCGGTTTTGTCCGACCACACCCCCCTGGATGCTCTCTTCATCCCCCAGGCTAGTGCCGCCCGGTTATCCCCCCTTATCTTGACCGCGGCGTCTCTAACCCCTCTCTCCGCTAACCCTAGTAGCCCCACCGTTTGTGCGATGAACTCGACTGTGTTCATCCACTTGGATTTCCACTTAGTCTTATCCAATCCCCAATGCTCGATGGTCGTTCTCCAGCTGCCCACCGCGACCTCGACTCCATCCCGCAACTCGAACCAAATGATCGCGAGTCCCCATAGACTGGCATCGTATTCGATAATGTGGGTGGGTTGTTGGGTTTCGGTGACAAAGGAGCTGAATGTCCGGCGTATGCCTGTCTGTTGGACCTCCGACATGAGGAGGAGGACCGATAGTATGGCGACTGCGCAGACTGCTCGGGGTGTCAAGGACACCCACGGTCGGCTGAGTTTATCATGGTTTTTAGTAGCTGCGTGTAGTGCCCTGCAAAAGGGTGCCATGAGTGGGCATACCCGTTTGTATCGTGAGGCGTGTGACGCCACCCGCTGCACTGCCTTGACATGGACATTCTGCCCGTCCCCGATTGCGTGTAACGCTACAAGTGCCTTGACGACATTTTTCCTGGCGATACCGGCTTGGCTGGTGAGCAAGTTGATTCCCGTCGGAGTCTGTTGGAGGTCCACTGAGTAACCAATGAAATCCAACTGGCCGGGCGTGTTGAACTGGGCTTCCCCGTCTCGCTCCGTTTTCTTGTCTGCGACTGCACCCAGGCCTAGCAAGTCCTCCACGAACTGCTTGGTGTGGCGAAGGTCGTCCTCGACGTTGTCGTTGAACGAGACGCCGGCGATGTCATCGACATACATTAGGGCGCGGCCGGAGAGTCTCGGTTGCGGGGCGCCGTTGTCGTCAGTGCGTGTGCCTTCGTTGAGCTCCCAAGTTATTGCGCGGGTTACCACTTGGAACGCGTAGGGCGTTCCGCCCCATCCGAATGTCCCACAGAGGAAGAACACGACCAGGTCATCGGGTACCGAGCACGCCATTAAGTGGACGTCTGTGGCCGTGTAGGAAATCAGGGTGTACGCGCCTTTCAGGTCCATCTTCCAAAGTCGGATGGCCCGCGCTCCTTGTCCTGTGTCCACCGCCCATTTCGCGAAGCCGACGATCATGAGGACGAAGTCTTCCAACGTTGGGTGCTGGATGGCGTTCCATCGTGACTTGGAGTCCTGGCGTAACCATTCACCGTTGAGGGGGTTGTGACCGTCCTTGCAGTAACTACAGTTGTTGCAGTTCCTGCCTTCCTCCTTGCCGTCCTTGGGTGCCCACTGAGCAGGGCTGCAGTGGAAACAGGGGACCAGCGTTTGGGCGGTGGAAGCCCTTACGATGAAGCACAATCTGGGTTGGCGGAACCCGTCGTAAATCATCTTCCGTAGTGCGGCCGCCACGTGTTTAGTTTGGTTGGATGGTCGTGGTATGCCGGCGCCTCCCGGGCCCATGTTCGGGATGAAGTCCGGGGGTGTAGGGATTGGTACGCCTCCTTGTGCCAGCTCTTGCATCGCTGGTTTATGCGGGTTACCGTCACTGAGGTGGCGGTTCACCCGTTCCAAGTTGAGGCGACCTTTGGTGGGGTCGCTATCCAACTCTTGTAACCTTGTGCGGGTTGCGCCCTCCAAGGTGTTTCGGCGGATGTTGTCCTCATCTTCATCCAGAGTTGCCTCTGGTATCGTGTACCCGTCCCCGTATCGGTTTGCCGCGTCCTCCCCGAACTGGGTAATGTTCGTGAGGGCCTCCTTAATGAAGGCGTGGAGCTGTCTAACAGAGCGTGGCTTGGTGAACGTGTTTGGTAGGGTTTGTCGTGCCCAATGCTCGACGTCCTTTGCCCAGACACTAGGGTCCACGTGTATGCGTGGGCCGTCGTCGTCGTCGTCGTCACGCCAGTCTTCCCCGTCGTCGGTGTCCGTTAGGTCAGGTGTACCATCGTCTTCCTCGGCGGTCTGCGTGTGCCTGGTGTCTTTCCCGGGCCACGAGTTCTGTGGTCCTTGACATTCGTGACCGTTGCGGGTCGGGGTTTCGTGGACTTCCGGGGTTTCCCAGGTGTGTCCCTGCTTTGGGGACTCTGTGGTCTTCTCGGTGACCGTGGGGTGTGGTTGTCCGCCTGGCTGGGCGTTTCCGTCGGGGTCGGTGGCGGGGGGGTCCGTTCCTGGCGATACCGGGATCTGTTTGATTACGTTGGCGATGGAAGTGCCCCTGCGCTTCCTGCCAATTTCCTAGGGGAGGTCCGCGATCCCTTTTTGGAGGGCGTCGGCCGTTTTCCTCGACACCGGCCACTCGGCGAGGTGTCGAGTTGTGATGGCCGCTTTGCACTCTGTGGGCGTGTCAAAGTGCACATTCGTGCAACTGGTGGGGGCGGGGCATCCCGAGATCGGTACTCCTTGTTGGTTGAGGATATTGAAGTGCTTCGCCACCGCCCACATGCATGGTTGTCCGGTCGTGGGGCTGTCCGTTAGTAGCGGATTAACCGGTGCGGGGGGCAGGGCTTTCCTGTAGCCTGCATTAGGGTTGGCGACCCCCTTAAAGAGGCCTCCCACGTCGAAGAAACCCACGTGTGGAGGCGGGAGTAACGGGAATTGGCTCGCTGTCCTTGGGGTCTCCATGCTGGTAACAGGCGTGAATCTTACCATAAGGTCCACGGCGTACGCCTTCAGTAACGCGGCACACTCCGTCGAATTGGTTACTGGGTAAAGCGGGTTCCCGGATTCGTCCTGCACTCCATAGTGGCCACGAGGGACCTTGCGGTCCCTTATGTCGACCGCCCAGTTGCATATCATCAGTTCTATATAGAACCGGATGAAGCCGTTCGCGATTGTTTTGTAGAGGTTGTCCGCGAGATCCTGGAAGGGTTCCAGTGCTCCCTTAAACGCCTCATCCCAAATTATTCGCATGGTCAGTTCCAACCGTGCTAGGGCCCGTAAAAGACTCTCTTTTCCTTGGCGGGTTGCTTCTTGTGCCCACTCCGACTGCTGTTCTTCGGGTGCCTCAAACCATCGTAGCGAGATACCCGAGTAGTCTAGAGTCTTGAATCCCCAGAGCAACATGAACGCCTTCAGGTGGTCCACATCTTGCATGACGGGCAAATCCGAGATTTTTGATGCGAGGTGGGAATTGGGGAATCCGGGTTCCGCCGACGATCCCGTGGGGTCGAAGGAGGCTTGCCGTAACGATATCCAGACGCGCATGACATCGATCACGAGGTCCCGCATGAGGAGGATTACCTTGAGGGCGGTTGCCAGGCGGATATATCCTTCAATGAGCCTCAGGCGGTCGTCAAACCCTGCTTGCGTACGGCCGATTATGCGGATACCATCCAGCGTTACTCCCTCTACTAATTGGACAGCCTTCCGGGCTCCCAATTCGTCCCCGTCTTCTCCCAACTTTCTCTTGGTGGATCCCATGTTGGCGTGTTCCTTTACTAAAGCCCCGTGGGCGTCTAAAAACCCTAGCCGCTTACCTTCTGCTAGGAAGTGGACTTTCGTCTCAAGCAACGCCTTCGCGCGTGCGTCCTCCGCCAACTTCTTGGTTTTCGCCGCCGCGTGCTGCGCCTCCTGCTGGGCTATCACCGATTTGGAAGTCGGGGAGCCCGCAGATGGACTGCTACTCGAGCTGCCGCCTTGGGGCGGTCCGTTATTGGGGGACGGTGGGGGAGGTATGTTAGGAGCTGGAGTCAGTGTTGCCGAGGTGCTCGCTCTACGTGCGTCCATGGCTACTAAGGTGGCCCGTTCGTAGGCCACCGCCTCTTGGATTCGGAGTAATAATTGCGGAGGTAGACCCGCTACTGGCGCTCGCAGGGCGTCCATGTAGCGCTGTGCCACATCTGCTGGATGGCGAGAACCGTGCTTCACCGGTGGTGATCCCGGTGGTACCTGCCATTCGTCATCCAATGGCGGAATTCCCCCGACGAATAGAACCGTCCAACGTTGTCTTGACATGGGTGCGTTGACCGGGTTCGCGGCCACTGTGACCCAGTATATGTCAGTCTGACAACGCGGGAATATGTCCATATTGAACGGTTTGTTCTTTATGTGCGGGGGGTTCCTTGCCGTGGAGGTTCGGGGAACAAAAACGTACTCCCCGCCTGGTGCGATGGGATCGTTCGGACGCGTTACAAACACGTCCTCGTACTTGACCGCCTCGAAGGTGGTTGCCGGATCTTGGTGATTCATGAGGTTGAGCTCTTGCCACATATTGGTCATTGTTGCGTCGTGAATTTAATTAAAAATTTTTAATTGAAGGGTTTTGACTTAATCCTATTAAGTGTCTTCTTGTTTGTTTGGTGTTTCTGTGTGTTCTGCGTTTCTCCGTGTGCCGTGGTTAATCTCTGAACATAACATGTTGTTCCTTCCTGTCTTGCAGCCTGGTTGCAAGTGTTGTCCTCTCCTCCAATTTTGGGATTGGTTCTTTTTCGTCCTCTCTTCACTGCTCCTCCTCGTGTTTCCGTTAACAGAAACCCATTTCGTTTTCGACCGGTTCTATAGAATCGTTCCTCTCGGTGTGTTCCCTACCATACAAAAGAGACCATTCTGGGTCGTATGTGCCAACCCGTTCAACCGGGCCCTTAACGGTCTTTTGTCACTTCTCCGCCGTTCCGGCCCCCCCGAGTTTGACACTTTTCTCAAGTGAGTCCTTTCGTACTCCT
>CALGTP010000738.1 GCA_937902105.1 uncultured Actinomycetes bacterium | reverse complement strand
AGGTTCATTTTGCGGAAAACATAGCATCTCCAGGGATTCAAGCTTCCAAAACTTCAGCCTGCAAAATGAGCCATTCACAGTGCTCCAAAAAATGCCACACTCGCAGACCACTGTGGGTGGCTCTACTGCTCTATCATACTCCAGGATCGTATCCTGAAATCTCTGACTGTACAGGCTCCTTCACTCCATCATGCGCCAGGGACGATTCAGGAACTCTTTCAAGTTCAGCGATCTGCATCTCTGAGGGTCGAGCTGCGCAGCAAACTCCATGTGCTTGGGGTCATGCACCCTGCTCAGCGCATCCGCGAAGTCATTCCTAGCCCCACACCTGTGCGTCAGGTGAAGCCTGCAATTCGAGTTCGCACATTCCCAGGCGATCCCCTGCAGAGCATGGCACAGCGGAGTCGCGGTACTGAAAAGCTTCCTGCTTGCCCCCACGACACCGAAATTGTCGCAGTGTTGCCGCAGACTGACGTGGCTCTCCAAATTCTCCCTCAAGCGCAAGTGCAACAGCACCCATTGGGCTATTGCCTCCAATGTGGCGATCCACTTCTGCTGGTCTGTGGTGCGAGGCCAACGGTCCGGCATGTCCGACATGTTCACAGGCATTGCGAACCAAATGATGTCCGCAGGCGATGACGGCCAATTGCCGTCCAAAGTAAACCAACCACCAATGCCAGCATGCTTGCCTGAGGCATATGCATCCGCTGCCGCTGCCCAGCCACGCTTTTCAGACAATCCGGAGAGCCGCCACCCGCCGTTGCTAGAGATTGCTTCGAAAAACAGCGCAGCCACCATCGCCGTCGGCTTGTCCACCTCAACGTCTGCTCCTGCATAATCTGCAAAGCGAATCCAACATGCTCCATGCTTCCACTTGGGGGTCCTGCAATCCTCTCGGGACCACACATCGTGACCTGCGAGCGATTTCAAACGCCACCCTGCAGGCACATCGCAACCCTCGCAGCCATGTAGCACTCTTAGGCCATCATCACACACGTCCAAGATCTCACGCAGCTGGTCCTCCTGTAGAAGCCTGAAACGTCTACACGGCTGCTGCAGCAAGTGGTAAAACTCGTAAAGCCAAGGACGCAGCGTCTCCGCTGCGTTAGTGAACCACAAGAGCATGCCGATCAAAGACCTCAGCTCGTCCCGCTTGACGAGCACACCTGCCTTTTGCAAAGGCATCAACAACTTCAATATCTTCTCACGCTTTCTGTCGGGCAGGAAGACTTCGATAGTCCTCTTGTAAGTGAATTCCAAGCCTATCCACAAGATCTCAGATCCTGCCTGGAACTTCGCCCAAGAAATCGGGACGCCCACAATCTCAAACAAGCCCAAGGCAAGCAATCCGCATAGTGGCCCCACATCCCTTCTGCATAGGAACTTGAAGTCGTCTACGTACAACAGCGCCGCATGGTCGTAGAACAGCATGTGGTGGGAAATCCTCATCAATAAAGCCCCAAGCCGAGACCACCAGTAGGCCGAGTACTTGGCGCCGAAGTGGCAAACACAATATGCGATGAGCACCCACTTGCCGCGCAACCAGAGATGAAACATGGCCTTGCCGTGCTCGCACTGCCTCACGCGGATGGTCTTGCGCGCACCCTTAACGTCGATGGCCATGACCCACAACTCCTCGCCAGGGATATTGTGCCGCGCAAGCACAGTTCGCTCGTCCGCCAGTGTCGGAACCTCTGCCGCCTCACCGATCCGACACATTGCCTTCACACCTGAAGCAGTGACATCACCTGTGAGTCTCGGATCCTTGCCTGGCTTGAAGACAATCCCAAGCTTGCCCACAGCCACCTTGCCAGGCCACCTCTTCCGCGCCCCTTCAAGGCCACCCTCTACAATGAACGCGAAGCCTTTGTCCAGCTCTGCCTGCACCAGATCCTCCAACACCTTCTGGTTCGCCTCTGCGCGACCCCAATTCCCTTCACAGCAAATCAAAGAAAGCTGGTCGTCGGCCTCTGCCACCTCGCACTCTCTCCAACACCCGCTAGCAGGTATTGGGTCATCCGTGCCAGTGGGGACGCCTGCTTCCAACCGGTCAATGATGTCCATGTCAAAATCCTGAATGGTCTGGGCACAACATCGCAGCATCGTCAATAAAAACGGTTGGCCTTCGGCAACTGCTAGCGATGGCTGCAGGTTCGCTCCGCTGAAGCACTTGTAAGCAATCTCCCTCAACTTCGCGCTCTCCTCGTGCGAGAAGAAGGGCGCATCCACAGGATTCACGCCTCGAGCTCGAATGCGCGCGACGAAATCCTTCGTCCCCAACATCTCAACCAACTTGCGGCGCAGTGGCCCGAAGTGATTGGGCGCAGCCTCTGGTGGCCGCTGGAACCAATCTGCAGTCGATCTAACGCCGCCTCCATCCTTCACTGGAAAGGTATCCCTGCAACACACCCCATCTCCTCGCATGGCCACGTGTCCCTTGGTCGTGGCACCGGAGTCGCCTTGTCGCTCGCGCCGCTCACATGATACTTCAGCATCCTCTGCCGCAGACGCCGGAGCGTCGTCATTGCCGGGCAGAACATCCTTCCCCTCAGGAGCCGACGGGTCGCGCTCCTCACCTGCCGTGTCAAACGATACGGCCTGCAAAGCTGACGTGCAAAGCGAATTATCGGCACAGGCTCCGACTCCCTGCCGCCCTAGTCAAGCATCCTTCTTACAAGTTTTGGCGCCGTGATCGTCCAGGTGGCAGTTCTGGCACCTGTGGATGAACCGACAGTCCGCAGCAGACCGCTCGCACTTGCCCTGCTGGAAATCGAAACACAGGGACGACTTTGGCCTCTTGTTCTTGCCCTTGCCGTCACCTTTGCCCTTGTCAAAGCTGCGCTTGCCATCGCCGCCACCTCTGCGGCCGTCGCGCTTGGGCCAATCCTCCTGGACGCCCTTGCTCTGCACCTCCCAAGGCTGCCTCGCCCTGCCCTTGCCCTTCCAAGGCTCAGATTTCGGAAGCCTCATGCGACCGGCCATATGTACGGCAAAGAACTCGCGAACAACGATGACTTCTTGGACTGCCTCCTCCCATGTCAATCCTGAGTCGACCAAACGGATTAGCTCCTCCCATGCCATCTGGTCCCCCTCTTCAGCCTCTTCGACGTTGGGCGGGCGGAGCCCGGACTTTTCCGGGTACTCCTTGGTGTAGTACTTCATGAAGGAATCAACGTAAGAGCGCATGGGTCCGGCCGTCACCACGTCAAGGATGGCCATGCCGCGGCAGCGCGTGGACACCACATTGAACACCTTGTGAGCGCCGCCCGACATCTCGTGCGTCTGCTCCTCTTGCACGCCCTGCGCCTCAGCCAGGATGGACAAGTAACGGTCGTGCTGGCTAGCATGCTTATCGTTCCTGTCAGACTTCTGACCCTGACGAGCGAGGTTCGCCGCCAGTGCCTTGGACAAGGTTTTCTTCCAAGCCACCCAATTCCAGCAAGTCTTCTTCTGGCTCCAAAGGATCTGCATGAGGCCGAAGGTAGGCGTGGTGGATTCCGACAGGATCTCCTTGTTCTTCTTACAGAACTGGCTCTCAAGGCGCTTGTGTTCCGTGCAGTCCAGCTTAGCCTCCACCTTCCCCGCAGGCGCACTGCCCGCGGAGTCCCCAGAGTCACCAGAGATCTTGGACGCACCTGCATCCTCATCTCCGCAAAGCTTAACAGCCGCAAGCCAAGCCAGTTTGCACCTACCTCTCATTGGGTGCACATCCCACGCCGCTGACTCAATCGCCGCATCACCTAGCTTCTTCTCAACGTGCAGAGTCTTCATGTGCACCAAGAAAGCCTCCAGCGTCTCAAAGGACTGCGTGACTACTTCAGCCGAGTCGTAGCCATCACTAAGGAGGCTGGCGGTCACGCCCAGGCTGATCTTCCTCTTCTTCAAAATCTCCTCCCACGCCACCTCGCTGCCAGCATCTGCCGCCATGGCCGCTCAAGTGGAGGACGCTTCAAGAATACGTGTGCGAGGCAACTGGACGGGGTCACGTCAGGGCCGAAAACTGCAGCTGATCCAACCAAGCTGATCTCATGAGGTCCTATACTGAGGCGACAAGCCACAAGCTAGGATCAAATGCTAGTAGCATGCGAAAGTGCGAAACAATTGGCGCACTGGCAACGTGCAAGCTGATGTCTGACAGATCTGTCATCACACCTCAAAATAATCCTGCAATAAAAAAAAACGCAATCAAAGTCACAAAGGCGTGCGTCTGCACACAGCTCTTATCAGCCGGGCTGAAATACACAGCTGATGTCCCCAAACGGCTTGCACAGCACGCTCTTTCATTAGCACTCAAGCTAAGTTTTAAGCAAATGACCGGGAAGTGTGTTCCGCAAACTTATCTTGGCACTCAGGCCAGGTTGCCAATGACCGTGTGCCGCACCTGGGCTTGCACGTTTCACTGTTAACATTCAAGCTAAGTTTCAAGCAAATGACCGGCAATGTCTGCTCTGCACACATATCTTGGCACTCAGGCCAGATTGCTGATGACCGTGCAGCACCTGGGCTTGCACATTACCTTGTTTAACCTGAGCTGATGCTCCAACACCATGTCCCCGAATGCTCTCAAATCTAGAGAAGCTGATGACCGCAATGTCTGCTTGCAAGGACCGAGCGCATGGGCTCGAATTATACTCCTTCTCACTTGTCAGCTGATGTCCTGCGAGCAAGCTCCTTCTGTCGTTTCCGACGCCGCTCAACCTCATCGAAGAAGTTTGCAGACCGCTCTACCCTGGCTACGTCACGCTCCGAAGCTTGCCGCGGTGAAAACGCACGGCTGCGACTTCTGCCTGCTCTGCCCCTCGACGGAGCACGCTCTTCAGACCCAGATCGTGAAGGTGGCTGTGTTGCTGGTGTGGAAGGCGCACACATTTCTTCAGCAGCCTCAGCCGGCTCATCAAATGCTAAACTTCGCGGTCTGTTATCCTGCACCACCTCAGCTTCCTCACCATCGAACAAATCGACTGGTTCAGCATCATCCGGCTCGTCAACATCCAGCGGCTCCTCCCCATCGCTCTCCGCCGCTTCGGACACGGACAATTGGTCGTCCATCAACTCGCAGCTATCCAAGTCGTCCGGCACCGCTGGCAGCATGTCCCGCGGCAACCACTCATAGCGAGGGGGCGCAACCATCTCACCTGCAAAAGACAAGCGCTCCACAAGCGGCGCCTCACTGCCCCGGCCCCGGGCCCGAAGGGGCCGCCAACCCTGCGAAGCAGCGAGCACGATTGCGTGTTGCAGGACCAATGCCGCTGCCACATCGTCATCGCTGTAAGTCTTCACAACCCCTCGCTGTCCTGTTTCTCGGTGGTGTCCCTGGGCCGATCGTTCATCGAAGCTGCGACGCAGCTGACGTGCCCAGGATAACAAGGTTCGCTTTAGCGAGTGACATGAATATTCAAGTACGTCGGCTAGGTCTCCGCCACCCAGCCCACCAATGTGAGACCGCAACAAGTTCAAGCCTGTCGCATACTTCATAGGCGTGCCACAATGAACCAGCAAACAATCCTGCTCTGGATTCAAGCGCAGTTTGCGCTGAATTGACTCGAGGGCAATCTCCCCCCAATTGCTGCCCATAAAGCCGCAACCTACACACGCCCAAGGCATCCCAGTCAAAGCTGATTTTGTCTGCCAGCAACGTCCTCGAAGCACGCCCTGGTCGAAAGAAATCGAATCCAGCCTGGTTCGCTGAGCGTCGCTCCACCTCAGAGAAGTCCAAGCCATGATCAGCATGACGCACAGCTGGTACAGCTCCTCGTTGTTTGCGCCAACGGAGCCATAGAGACACACCACCCTCGCCTCCATGGAAGCCATGAAGTACAGGGTCAGCGGGGTCGCCTCCCGTGGTGGGCGCAAAGGGCCTGCCGCCTGACCTTTGGCCACCGCCAAGACGGTCTTGTCCGAGAAGACGTCGAACAGGACCTGCACCGACAGCTCCCTGGCTACAAAGCGTATCGCCTTCACGACGCCATTTGCTCCAGCGCGTCTCCTGCGACCTCGATCAAGCTTCGAACCCGCACGCAACGCCCACATGAAATCACAAGCTGCAGCCACGCTTGGTGCACCCGCGATCACGTTGATACTCGTACAATGCTCAGACCAAAGACGCCAGCCAGCCACTGGCCTTCGCAATGTGCCGGCTGCCTTGGTCAGCAGTGGCTCCATGATGCTGGAGCGCAACATACATGATCCTTCCAACTTCACAAAGACTCCGCAGGTGCTACCCAAAGACATCGCCACTTCAACCCAGAAGTCAGCCCATGTCCGGACTTCTTTCTTCTGGGAGTCAAAGACGCTCGCATCTTGGCTGGGTTGGGAGCTGAGTGGTTTACTCAAGCGGGTGAGACGAAGTGCAGCAACTCGGCGTCTGTCCACATTGTCGCCTCTCGCCTGTTCAACACTAACCGGAAGCAGTGGCCCACAATTGACCACGACTTCCTTTCGTAACGAAACGGCCCCTTGCTGAAAAGGGCCGGCGCCTGTGATCCACGGGCAAACAACCCTGCCTCTTCTCCTTATTTGCTCTCGCGGCACATCCTCTTCCCCGCCAAGGCCTGCATCTGCCCAAGGGCAAAGAAACGTGCCCCTGCTTCGCCGTTGCGGCGGCCAGGACATCTGGCTCAAACACGAGAAAGAAGAAGAACAACCCTTGGCCGCTCAAGCCAAAACCAGCGAGGGGACTTGCGCAATCAGAGGGTTTAACAGCCCTCAACGCCAGAGTGCCAATCCAAAAGAATTCGACTTCACGAGCATGTGCGTGTCATTTCGGGGAGAGTCGGGTTTATGCCAACAAGTTGTCAACACAGCAAAGAAGCATGATCATGGCAAGGAATCAGGCACG
>CALGTP010000737.1 GCA_937902105.1 uncultured Actinomycetes bacterium | reverse complement strand
AACCGAATTGGCCCAGCGATCCTGGGTACCCGCATCAGATCATGAGCGACACAAATACGGCCAACGATGAGGCTTAAATTGTGCGGGTCAACTAAACTTCCCTAGTGGGGAATTTTATGGGGCGAACACAATGGTTATTACTCGTTTCGGCGATGTTGCTTGCAGGGACTGGATGTGCTTCCGGTGGCAGTGCGGTTTACATCATTCGTGAGGTTGATGCAATCCAAGTAATGAGCCCAGAAGAAGTCACGGCGATGCGTTCGACTTTGGTCCCGGCATTGGTGAACGATGGTTCTCAGGTTGCTACAGATGATTCCGTTCGCGAGGATGCCACGGCGGACACGATTCCTCTCAACGAGGATAAGCGCCCCCCAGAACTGAAGTTATTTGACGCCTTTAAAAGTTTCTCTGGTTGCCTCGAGGACGCCGGTGAAGGAATACGCGGCGACCTTCAAGATCCCAATAACCCCGCATACCAAGATCCGGCCTATTTGGAGCTGATTCAGAAATGTGCGGCCCGTAGTGACATCGTGAATGTCCTCGAGGAGGTTTCCACTAGTCGGGCGAACCTGACTCCCGAGGAGATCAAAGCCAAGAACGAGGGATTCGTTGTTATCTCGGATTGCTTAAAGAAAAAGGGTTGGAAGATCGAAACCACCATCGATGCCTCCGGATTGATCACTCCTTCACAATTTCAAAGTGCCGACGGTGAATTAAATGATCGGGATCTCAATCAGTGCATCTCTGAGACTGGACTGAACGACGCCATAGAAGATGGAGCATAAATGACCACCACCAGGAAAATTATTATTGCAGTCGGATTGCTTGCACTCATTAGTGCCGCTTTGTTGATCGTCAGTAACTCCGGTGGAGACGGATCCTCCAACAATCTCCTCATCACGCCACGCTCGGTTGAGCGCCGAGACCTTGCTGATGTATTGACGGTTTCAGGCGAAGTGCGGCGCGATGAGACGAAAAAGATCAACTCTGCCGTTGATGGCAAGGTCAGTCAAATCTCCGTCGAAGATGGCGACACCGTTGAAGCCGGCGATGGTGTCTTTGCACTTGACGGTCGAACAGCAGTGGCTGTTCCTGGCGATTTTTCCTTCTATAGGCAACTGACCGTTGGAAGTGTTGGTCCTGATGTACAACAACTTGAGGCAATTCTCAATGACAATGGATACGCAATTTCCGACGTGGATACATTATTTACCGAGCAAACAAGGTCTGCATTAGCCAAGTGGCAATTTGATCGGGGTTATAGCGGATCGGCCAACGAGAGCGATGAAACTGTCACGGTTTCCTTGTCTTCGAATAGTGCTGCTTACTCAGTCGGACGTGCCAATACTGCTGCCTTTGTTCTCACGCCTTCGATTCCTTCAGGATCAGGCACGACATTTCAGGTAGTCACAAAGCCGACCCTAACTGTCTCCGCAAGCTCGAATTCTGTTTCTGAGGGTGAGTCAGTGACTTTCACCGTCACCTCTGATATCGCCTTGGCGACAGACCTCACTGTGGCGTTAACAATTGGTGGTTCGGCAACAGGCGGGGACGACATCGCCAATGATGATGACTACGAAGAAATTTTGACGAATATTGTTTTGCCAGCAGGTGAACTCACAGTCTCCGCGACATCCGATATCTTCGTTGATTCGGTCATTGAAGACGAAGAAGATATCACGTTCGCTATCGCTCAGCAGTTTGGCGATGACACGAGCTATTTGTCCGGCGCCGTTAAATCGGTACGCGTAGTTATCGCCGCCAATGGTTCAGAATTGAAACCATTATTGACGGTGAAGGCCAGTGGTGAAACCATTGACGAGGGTTCGTCCGTGACATTCACAGTTCGTACATCCGTTAAGTCCAATCGGGATATCAGATTTAACGTCACACTGTCAGGAAATGCTGAGAGCGATGTCGACTATCTCGCTCCAGATAGTGACGTCTACACGATTGCGGCTGGTGATGAAAGCGTTGACATTGATATCCAGATACGAAAAGATGACGCCGTCGAACTTGACGAGAAGTTGATTTTCACCATCACTACAGATGTCCCTCCTGTGGGAAAAAGTAAGCGCTACTACCTCGGATCAATGGTCAAATCAACGGTAGTCATCCAAAGCGGAGATCTACCTGAACTGACTTTGCTCGGCGGATCGACAATCGCAGAAGGTCGTAGCGGTTCATTCCGGATTGTCTCTGATGCCCCTGTCACCGAAGACACATCAGTCAACTATCAGGTGTCGGGCACCGCCACGAATGGTCAAGACTTCAAGGTTTTGAGCGGGACAGTGATCATGAAGGCGGGATCCTCAAGTGCCACGGTTCTCATTGAAACAATCAATGATGACGTTGTGTTTTTACCGGCCGATATGTTGGTCGCTGACTGGCCTGCGCGCATTGGCAAGGTTGAAGTCGATGAAGGAGAATTCGTTCTTCAGGGCAATGTTGTACTCAGCCTGACGGAGCCTGCATTCACAATCACAATGAAGGTCAGCCCGACCGACCGAGCAGAACTTGTTATCGGTCAGGCAGTTTCAGTGGACTTGAAGGTTGGTGATCAAATTCTACCGGGGATCATTTCTTCATTAGACGACAGCGCAACTGTCGGTCCAAATGGCGAAGAGCAGTATGAAGGTACGGTCGAGGTTTCTGGGGAATTTGATGCGGTTGATGGTGCCAGGGTTTCAATAGATGTCACACTCGCTGAAGCATTACAGGTTCTAGCCGTACCAGTTGCCTCAGTCCTTCGCTCGGCTGATGGCGACGAAGTACGCGTTGTCAACGACCAGGGCACGATTACGCGTTTGAAAGTAACGATCGGTTTGATTGAAGGCGAATGGGTCGAAATCAAAGAAGGACTTGTGGGCGATGAACTGATTATCGTCGACATCGTTTCCGGCTCAGCGGCCAAGGCCTCCTGATTCCTGTCATGTCGAATGTCTTTGATACTTCGGTACTCATGGAGCTCAGCCATGTTTCGCGCGTTTATGGCACGGGGGAGGCAGCGGTATGGGCGCTACGTGATGTCTCGATGGTCATTCGCGCGGGAGACTTTTTATCCATCGTTGGGCCCTCGGGTTCTGGTAAGTCAACCATGCTCGGCTTACTCGGGTGTTTGGATGTCCCGACTGAAGGCACGATCACCGTAGGGGGTGAGGAAGTCACGCGCCTGGCTGATGCAGCGCGCACAAGAGTGCGCGGCCAAAGTATCGGCTTTGTCTTCCAACAATTCCATCTCATTCCGCACTTGGATGCCCTCGGCAATGTCGAAACTGCGCTTTTGTATCGTTCGCTGAAACCTGCCGAACGTAAAGAACGGGCAATGGCAAGTCTTGAGCGAGTCGGACTCGGCAATCGCTCTGATCATCGACCAGTGCAGCTCTCGGGAGGGGAGCAACAACGCGTTGCTCTAGCACGGGCCCTAGTCACTGAACCAAAAATCCTCCTTGCCGATGAGCCAACTGGCGCTCTTGATTCTAAAAACGCAGCAAATGTTATGGATATTCTCTCTAGTCTGCAGGCCACTTCGCGAGCAGTTGTGGTCGTGACCCACGATGCCAGCATTGCCAACTCAGCAGCGCGCAAGATTTCCATGCTTGACGGCGGCATTGTCAGGGACGAGATTTTGCGGCAATGAGCACTTTTAAAGATCTTCTGCGTGTTGCCTTTAATGGATTGTTCGCACGCAAAGTCCGCACCCTGCTCTTGCTGCTCGGTCCGATGATCGGTGTGGCGGCAATCATTGCCTCCGTTGGACTGACTGATTCAGCAAAGGGCGATCTCAAAGCAAAGGTCAATAAGTTAGGCACCAACCTCATTGAGGCTGCAGCGTCGAGTTCTTTCGGTGGTCAAAACCCAACTCTTCCCACAGACGCCGTTAAACGAGCGCTGACTGTGACCACTGTGGAAAAGGTGAGTGCAGTTGTTGAGTTAACGAATATCGTCGTCTCACCGTATGCAGAAGCCTCCGGTGTTTTTGAAACAGTGCCGATTCCTGTTTTGGGTACAGATCTGTACCTGCCTGAGGTCCTTGAGGTTGAGTTGGTCAGTGGTCGTTGGATCAGCGACTTCGACGCCCAAAAAGGCGCTCGCTCGGCCGTTATCGGCGTCGGATTAGCGCAAGAGTTCAAGTTTTTGCCGGGTGAAATACGAACAATTGAACTTAAGGGTATCCCATATGCAGTTGTCGGCATCTTGGATTCGGTTGAATTGGAACCTGGGTTTGATAACGCAGTCTTTATTTCATTTCAAAGCGCAGAGATCGATTTCCTAGACGATGAAGCTGAGCCCAACAAAATGTATGTGCGCTGCGTTGAAGGGACCGAAAAGGAGTCTGCTGATGCTTTGCGTCTCGCAGTCAACCTTGGTGGTCCTCAAGAAATCACCACTGAAATTAAAAGTGAGGCGCTTGAACTTGCTGCACAAAGCGACCGCCAGCTACAACTCATCGTGATCTCTATGGGTCTTTTGGCGATCATCGTGGGCGGACTCGGAATCGCCAATGTGATGTCAATTTCGGTCATTCAACGTTCGGCGGAAATTGGAATCCGTCGAGCCTTAGGTCATACGCGCCAGATTATTGCGCTTCAGTTTTTGCTTGAAGCAATTGCAGTGGGAGTGATCGGAGGCATCATGGGCGTCTTACTCGGAATGCTGGCAATATTTATCGGCGCCAGCATGGCTGGATGGGTTTTCGTCATGGCGTCGTGGTTGGCTCCGGCAGGAATCATTTTGGCGATCACCATTTCTGTCTTGGCGGGTTTGTATCCCGCTAATCGCGCTGCAAAATTAGAGCCCCTTGAAACTCTTCGTTTGGGCTAAGCCTGCTAACGATAGATGTCGAACAGTTCACCAATTGCTTTAATTTGCCCGCCGCTCAGGCTTGACATCACCGCAATCGGTTGGATCCCAATGTCATACCAGCGGTCAAGTCCATCACGAACCTCGTCGGCCGATCCGCTCAGCGTGCAATCATCAAGCCAAGCATCACTCATAAATAATGCGTGATCGCTTTTATTGCCGTTTGCGATTGCTTCTTCGATTGCTTCCATTTCTTCGATATATCCGCAGGCCTTCCAATAATTACGGTAATTGGGAAGCCGAACGTAAATAGCCATCGTGGCTCGATTGGCAGCTCGTGCTGCGGCCTTATCTTCAGAAATAATGGTTGGAATCATGTTTGCTAAATAAAAACCCTCAGCAATTTTCTCTGCCGGCACTCTTTGAACCTGTTGCAGGGAATGAGTGAAACTGGCATTAGCCCATAAAGCACCTTGACTTATCTCCATTGCCAAATCGAGCATTCGATCTCGCAAAGTTGCTAGGTAAATGGATGGCAGCGGACCACCAAAACGTTCAGTCGTGTGCAAGGCATCAACAAATTTTCTCATATCCGACAAAGGTGGCCCCATCGTCACTCCCAAGCGTTTCACCATCGCCTCATGGCTCACTCCTAATCCCAAAGCAAACCGACCGTTCGACACCTCGGCGATGTGACTTGCTAACGAACCAATGTCTGACGCTGAAGCTCCATATATTCCTTGTATGGATGTGAAGAAGCGCATTTCATGTGTCACGTGAGCCAAACTTGCGCATAAGCCAAAAGCGTTACCCAAGGTTGGACACGCCAAAGCGGGGAAGCCGCGCCGTTCGGCTTGTTCGGCAAGTTCTAAAATCTGTAGGCGCTTGGTTGGTGATGCAATCAGGGATAAGGCAGGAAAAGGCATGTCTTGACCGTACCCCAACACCACTTGACCCGCGTATCTCGCTAGTTTGGCAAGGTCATGTCTTCCACGAACACTCGCCAAAGTTCAGAAGTGAAAGATCACCTCAGAATCGGTCTGCTGTGTCCGTACAGTCTCACGACACCTGGCGGTGTGCAGGGTCAGGTCATGGGTCTGGCGAGAGCCCTACGGCGTATGGGCCATGAGGTCAGAGTTCTCGGCCCGTGTGACGGGGCGCCCCCTGACTCATTCGTCACGCCTATCGGCGAAAGTTTGCCGACCGTTGCTAACGGGTCCATCGCACCACTTGCCCCGGATCCTTCAGCGGCACTGCGAACAATCCGCGTTTTGCGAGATGAGCAATTTGATGTCTTGCATATCCACGAACCTTTAACTCCGGGTGCCAGCATCACCGCATTGGTGATGCGCACAGCGCCGATTGTGGCAACTTTTCATGCAGCCGGTGAAAGTCTGAGTTATAAATATCTCAGTGCTCCGCTCAAGGGGTTTGCTAGCGCCATTGATCATAGAGTCGCAGTTTCCAAAGATGCTGTGCTACTGGCGCAACGTTATCTCGGCGGCGAATATCAAATTCTCCCCAATGGTGTTGAACTGGATCGCTTTGATAGCTCTCAACGGGTCATAAAAAAATTAGGTGCGAGGCGATCAATATTTTTTTGTGGACGACACGAACCCCGCAAAGGTTTAGAAGTCCTTCTCCAAGCGCACGCGACTTTACCTGAAGACGTTGATCTTTGGATTGCCTCTGATGGGCCCGAGACCGAGCGACTGAAACGCGACTGGGCGGGAGATCCTCGTTTGATGTGGCTCGGTAGAATTTCTGATGCCGAAAAAGCGCGCCGTCTTAATGATGCAGATATTTTCTGTGCTCCCTCTCTTGGGGGTGAGAGTTTTGGAGTCGTCTTGATTGAGGCCATGGCCGCACATACACCGATCGTTGCCAGTGCTCTTGATGGCTACATGAACGTAGCAACGCATGAAGTTGACGCTCTTTTGGTAGACCCCAATGAACCGCGCCATCTGGAGGCAGCGTTGCAACGACTATTATCAGATGACGATTTATGTGAGCGTTTGGTTGATGCGGGCCACCACCGATCTCGGCAGTTCTCCATGGTTCACTTAGCCGAGTCGTACCTCGATATTTATCGTCAAATCATCGCCCAGGTTGGCCCAACAAAGCCTGGTTCTCATAAATTTCGCAGTGCTCCCCGACGTTTACTTCAGGGTGCTTGGGGCCTGATTCTTCGTCAATGATCACCTTCTGAACACATTGGTGACGGGTTGTGGCGTAACATATGGATATGTTGTATTTTCTTGGAGTTGTAGTCATTGTGGCACTGCTGGTAGTTGTGTTGTACAACCGCCTCATTCGAACTCGGAACATGGTGGATAACGCTTGGTCGCAGGTGGATGTTCAACTCAAACGTCGCCTCGATCTCATCCCCAATTTGGTTGAAAGCGTTAAGGGATATGCAGCGCATGAGAAGTCAACATTTGAGGCAGTCATTAACGCGCGTAACGCTGCTGTGGCCGCTCCATCGGCTCCGGAATCACAGGCTCAAGCCAATAATGCCTTGACGGGAGCGTTACGGCAACTCTTCGCTCTTTCTGAGGCTTATCCGGATCTCAAAGCCAATCAGAATTTCCTAGCCTTACAAGAAGAACTCACATCCACTGAAAGTCGAGTGGCGTACGCTCGACAGTTTTACAATGACTCAGTCCTCGGCTACCACAACAAGTTAGACACTTTTCCTACGATCTTGATTGCCAAGTTAGGCACCTTTGCTCATCGTGAATTTTTTGAGGCTGAAGATTCTGCAAAAATCCCTCCGACAGTCAAATTTTAGACCCGCATGTTTGATCAAATTAAGTCAAATAAACGGCGGAGCGTCGCATTAGTTTTGGCGTTTACATTTTTCGTGATCATCATCGGGTTTGCAGTCGGCGTGCTCATCGGTGGAGGTTTAGCCACCACAATTATTGCCTTAGTGATTTCCGCTGTTATGGCATTCACCTCATATTGGAAATCGGATAAAATTGCACTCTCCATCAGTCGTGCCACTCCGGCAGACCCAGCCACATATCAAAGGTTGCACAATTTGGTTGAGGGACTGTGCATCGCGGGCGGCATACCAAAACCTGGGGTGTATGTCATCAATGACCCGGCTCCCAATGCCTTCGCTACTGGTCGCAACCCACAGCATGCAGCGATAGCAGTAACAACCGGATTACTAGAGAAGATGGATCGTGTTGAACTAGAGGGTGTTCTCGCCCACGAACTATCCCATATTCGTAATTACGATATTTTGGTATCAACTTTGGCCGTGACGATGGTTGGCGCCATCGCCCTCATGACGGATATCGCTCTACGAATGATGTGGTGGAACGGCGGCCGTTCAAGTCGAGATGGCGATCGTAATAATGGTGCTAACCCTTTGGCCATAGTCGGTATCGTGCTGCTGATCTTGGCGCCATTAATCGCGAAAGCGATGCAGGCAACCATTAGTCGCAAGCGTGAGACACTTGCTGATATTTCGGCGTGTCAGATGACGCGATATCCACCCGGTCTTATATCGGCTCTTGAGAAACTGAAGGCTGACACGACGACAACTCACTCTGCCTCAATGGCTACTGCGCACATGTGGATCGAACAGCCTCTATCTGGTGTTCGCGATGAGGGCAAGTTCGCCCGTTTTCATCGCATGTTTGACACCCATCCACCGCTTGATGAGAGAATTGCATTATTAAAGGATCTATGAAAATTTTTAGTTCTCCTTTTTCTTTGGTCTGTGCTGGCACTTTTCTCATTGTCTCTTGTGGAGGTGGGTCGGAATCTGTTGACAGCGTTCCGATTTCTTCAACGACAAGCACTATTGCAGCAACTTCATCAACAACGGCGACAACAAACCCCGTTGCGGGGCCGGTTATGCCCCTGACTGGGTTACCAATGGCTGATGGCTTCCTAGCCATGCGACCAGCCTTGGTCGTCAAGGTTGACAATCACCCAGGCGCCCGCCCGCAGACTGGACTCAATCAAGCCGACATTATTTTTGAGGAAAACGTCGAGGCATGGACTCGTTTCGCTTTGGTTTTCCATTCGCAGGGTTCGGATCCTGTTGGACCGATTCGCTCTGGCCGCACACAGGACATTGATTTGCTCAGTTCGTTCAACGGAGTTTTGTTTGTCTGGAGTGGTGGAAATGCGGGTGTCACGGCGGCTGTGAAAAGTTCTAACTTTGTCAACATGAGTGCCAGTGCGGCGGGTAAAGGGAGCGGATTTTTTCGCTCCGACGACAAGGAAGCCCCACACAACCTCTATACCAACACCAGCGACATCTGGACAGTTGCGGCTGGTCGTGGCGGCATACCGCCACCTCAATTTTCGTATTCCACTGATCCTTCATCTAAGAGCGGTATTGATGTTGTCGGTGTCAAACTCCGCATGGACGGCAGTATGAAAGCCTCCTGGGAATGGAATGCGGATAAACGTGCATTTGCGCGCCGTCATGACGCCAATGTGCACCTAGATAGCAACGGTGAACAAGTGACAACCGAAAACGTCCTGGTTCTCACAGTTGAGTACAAAATTAGTGCGGCGAATAAAAAGAGCCCAGAAGCCCAAACAACTGGTACTGGACTGGCGTGGGTCCTACAACAGGGCAAGATCACTCAGGGAACATGGACACGAGCCGACAAGACGGATCCTTGGACCCTGACCGACGAGACGGGTGAGCCGATTCTTTTGACTCCTGGTAGGACCTTCGTTGAATTGATACGCAAAGGACAGGGCGTCGTCGTGCCTGCTGGCGAGTCCCTCGCCGCAACGGCGTGGCCCTGATCACATTCTTTCGAACCGTCACTCTCGCTTCTTCAGCGTTAGCCTGCCTATATGGCTACAAGTTCTACACGCTCCGTGACCGGCTCTTTCCCCGTGAAGAGGGGTTTAGCTGAAATGCTCAAAGGTGGCGTGATTATGGACGTCGTCACCCCCGAACAAGCCAAAATTGCCGAGGATGCGGGGGCATGTGCAGTCATGGCCCTTGAGCGCGTTCCCGCCGATATCCGTCGTGATGGGGGAGTCGCACGAATGAGTGACCCGGAAATGATTCAAGGGATCCAAGCAGCCGTGACGATCCCAGTGATGGCTAAAGCGCGTATCGGTCATTTTGTTGAAGCACAAATCCTTCAAGCCCTCGGCGTTGACTTCATCGATGAAAGTGAAGTGCTCACTCCTGCCGATGAGGCCCATCACATTGACAAATTCAAGTTCACAACCCCTTTCGTGTGCGGTGCGACAAATTTGGGTGAAGCGCTCCGCCGCATTAGCGAAGGAGCAGCCATGATCCGCTCCAAAGGTGAAGCCGGAACAGGAAATGTTGTTGAAGCGGTAAGGCATTTGCGATCAATTCTTGGTGACATCAAAAAGATTGGCACAGCCGATTCAGCAGAATTGTTTGAATGGGCAAAGCGTTTGCAGGCCCCTCTATCGCTCGTGCAAGAAATTGCTGAAACTGGGCAATTACCTGTGCCACTATTTTGCGCGGGGGGTCTAGCCACTCCAGCAGATGCAGCCTTTGCGATGCAACTTGGAGCGAGTTCAGTCTTCGTTGGTTCGGGAATCTTCAAAAGTGATAATCCAGCGTTACGTGCCAAGGCGATTGTTGAAGCGACCACGCATTTCATGGACGCCGATGTGTTAGCTCGGGTGAGCACTGGTATTGGCGCCCCGATGACCGGAATTGGAATGGACGAAATTAATCAGCGCTATGCAGAACGCGGTTGGTAATACATCCGATTTATTGAGGTCCTCAGTGAAACCAAAATTACACATCGGAGTTTTGGCGCTTCAAGGAGCGTTTGGCGCCCATACGGAGGCTCTGCGAAAATGTGGTGCTGAGGTTCGTTTGGTTCGTGCACAAGAGGATCTGAGTGGATTACAAGGCCTCGTGATTCCAGGTGGCGAAAGCACCACGATGAGTAACCTTCTCGTCGCCTCAGGCCTAAGTGAAGTACTCAAGAGGCTCTGTCAAGATGGTTTTCCAGTGTTCGGCACGTGTGCGGGGATGATCATGTTGGCGGAGACGATTCTCGATGGTCGCGCCGACCAGGTTTCTTTGTGTGCATTAGACATAGAGATCAGACGCAATGGATACGGTCGCCAGAATGATTCGTTTGAACAAGACATCATTGTGCACTCATTCGACACCCCCTTTCACGCACTATTTATTCGAGCCCCTGTCATTGAAGCCATTGGTTCGGATGTTGAAGTACTGGCTTCATGGGGCGATCGACCTGTTCTTGTTCGTACGGCAAACATTTTGGCATGCTCTTTTCATCCCGAACTCGTGTCAGACTTGCGTATCCATAAAATCTTTCTTTCAATAGTCGAGAACTTCTCCGTCACGAACCCGAGGTAGACCATGTCCGGACATTCAAAATGGGCAACAATTAAACACAAGAAGGGCGCAGCGGATCAAGCGCGCGGAAAGTTATTCGCCAAGATCGCTCGACAGATTGAGGTTGCGGCCCGCGAAGGCGGCGCCGATCTCTCCTCGAATGCAACTTTGCGAACGGTCATCCAAAAAGCAAAAGCAGGACAGATGACGAACGACGCCATTGATCGAGCCGTCAAAAGAGGCAGCGGCGATGTTCAGGGCGAAAACTATGAGTCCATCACCTATGAAGGGTACGCACCAGGCGGAGTAGCGATGATGGTCGATACCCTGACGAATAATCGCAACCGTACTGGCGCCGATGTACGCAATATTTTTTCCAAATTAGGTGGCGCTATGGCAGAACCGGGCGCTGTTGGCTGGCAGTTCAGTCGACGAGGAGTCATTTATGTTGCGGGGGTCGCTCCCGAAGACGAAATTATGATGGCTGCTCTTGAGGCTGGAGCAGACGACATCAGTCGTGACGGTGCATCCTGGCGAATTCTCAGCGAACCAAATGTTGTTTACGAAGTGAAAACTGCCTTGGAGGCTGCTGGCATTGAAGTTCTCTCCGCAGAATCAACAATGGTTTCATCAAACACCATCGCCGTCACCGACGCCGACACTGCTGCAAGAATCATCAGAGTTGTTGAGGCGCTCGAAGAAAACGATGATGTTCAAGACGTGTACGCGAATTTTGATATCAGCGACGAAATCATGGAATCCATCAGTTGACGGAGTTACTGCGAGTCAATTTGTGTTCCGATACACGGACCTTCGCCACATACGTTTTGTAATCCGCCTGACAAGAGATACCCAAGAGCCTGAACAAGTACGAGCGCCTCATCACTTCCAGCCCCATGCGGATCAAGGCCGAAGGCGGGCTCGCTGGGCGGCTCGGGTCCGATCGGTGGAGCGGGCGTCCCATAATCCCACATGACCAACGCAGTTCCAGAATAGGGATAGGTGATGGTCTCAATACCCCATAGCGGCACAACATCCGCGCTCCGTCCATCCTGCAGGGTTGGGGAGTGGACCCTTGCGCCAATCGTGCGCGCTAATACCTCAGTGGACACATTGGCGACTTGATGATCCCCGAAGGCTCCGACTAGAAGCACATCTTTGGCTTCAATACCCTCATATGGATCGCTAGAGAGGTGTTGCGCGTAACCACTATTTTCTCCCCGATCCCACAACAGTTGTGCCAAGACCAGACCCATCAAGCGGTCTTGACTCTCAAGGTAGGCGGCCTCATAGGCAACCTGAAACTGTGGCCAATCACTTGATCGGGGGAGAAGCAGCGAGTAGTTCATACCGGGAACACCAAGAACCGCTCGCTTCCATTCCGTTGAAATCGCTGAGGCTGCACCTCCGAGAATGCCACCTTGACTATTGCCGACAAACACCGTTGCATCTGGGGCGATGAGCGGCGAACCATCTGCGTTTTGAAAGGCAGGATCAGTGACGAAACCTTGTGCACTATTTGTGAGGCGCCCCAGCAATTGAAAAGCCAACAAACCTTGCAACATGCGGTCAGCTTGTTCATTAAAGCGACCCATGTCTTGGAGAATTCCAGCGAGATTAGCAACATCTTCACTTGCCATGCCCAACCAATCAACAGCGCATGCAACAATCAGACCTTGCCCAGCGAAAGAACCGAAGAAATCGACTTGCCCACGATCACCCAAGAGTCCGTGACC
>CALGTP010000736.1 GCA_937902105.1 uncultured Actinomycetes bacterium | reverse complement strand
AAACAGTGTGTTAGCCTCATAACAGGTGGACCGACAAACGGGGTCCAGGACAGTTGTGCTTATTTCTACGGAGGTATAAATGGGAACCAACATTCCAACGCCTGTTCTGATTGGGCTTCAGGTTTTATTGATACTGGTCCTCGGAATAGTGGTCAGATTCGGAATTAAGCGATCACTGCGAGTATTCATCAAACGAGTTGTTGCTCTCCGCACCGATGGAAGTGGGGTGGAGGAGGCCTCGCGTCGTTCATTGAGAGCCGATACATTGATTCAACTTGCTCACTCAATCACGAGCGTCGTAGTCATAGGAATCGTATTGCTCTTGATCCTTGGGCAACTTGGTATCAACCTAGCTCCATTGTTGGCAGGTGCTGGAGTTGCAGGTATTGCGATTGGTTTTGGTGCGCAAACCTTTGTCAAAGACCTCTTGGTTGGCATCTCAGTGTTGGCAGAGGATCAATACGGAGTAGGAGATGTCATCAATTTTGGTGAGGGGAGTGGGACCGTCGAATCAATGACTCTCAAGAGCACGCGTGTGCGTGCATTGGATGGGACATTGTGGCACCTTCCCAATGGGGAGATAGCAAGAGTTGCAAATATGACTCAAGGTTGGTCGCGAGTGATTCTTGACATTGGTGTGGCTTATGCAAGCGAAATCACCTTCGTACACGAGAGAATCCAGGAAGTCCTCGATTCTCTAGCCCTCACCGATGGAGTCGGCTCAAAATTTTTAGAAGCACCAGAAATTTGGGGTGTTCAAGATCTTGGTGAGAACTCAATAGTGATACGTGTCGCCATAAAGGTCCTTCCTGGCGAACATTGGCCGATCACAAGAATCCTTAGAGCGGCGATCAAAGAGAAATTTGATGCATCCAATATCGAAATCCCATTCCCACAGGTAAAAATCTGGCACTAGTGGACTTGTGCTGAAATTCCTCGAGCCCTATCAGTGGAATTACACCGGCAAGGCGAGCACGCGCCACGTCCGTCCCGTGCGAGCCTTTTAACTATTTATCTATTTGTGTTCTGTCCGCCTTCGGCGACCCGGACACAAGAAAATTATTTTTGTGAAATAAGGTTTTGTTTGTGGCGTTCTATGGCAGGAACCTCTAGCAACCTCTAAATAGATGACGCAAAATGTGTTGGCTAATTTCGAACCGTCGCAGTATTGACCTGCGGTGCTCATATGGCGTGAGCGGATATTACAAAATGGCAGTATGACTTGCCTTTTGCGGACATTTGAGTGATTGCGACGAGACTTACACCAGAGCCGATGAAGTGTGCTTTGTCGTCAGTTAATTGCTTCAAATGAGTCTGCACTAAATGCAGTCATCTCCTTAAGAGGGAGATGGTCACTTGAAAGCCGGGCCTCTAATAGGGAGGCGGCTTTATATAACGCTCACTGCATATATAGAGGTCAAAAGTTTCTGTTTACTGAAAGTTGTCTCCTTGAATAGGAGGCGGTTGCCTGATTACTGGGCAATGACCGAGGACATAACACCACATTGGAAATCACTACTCGACGAGTTTGAACTTGACTGGCGGCTCGCTGGCCTGGCTCCCAACCCTATTCTTGCTGGGTTACTGATCTCATAGGAGATGGACCTATTTCAGGGGGTCAGGACACATAAGATTTTTTCTTATTGAGTGGCGTAACCAAAGGCAAGTGAAGTGGCAACTGCTAACCACAGTTGGTAGGGCACGAACGCAATGCCGAGAGCTGGAGACACACGAAACGCGATGACGAGAAGCGGGAGCGTAAACAACGTCGCGAGCACGAGTGCAAACGCTGATGCAAGCAGGGAGTGCGGTCCATAAAACAATCGTGCCCACGTGAGCGCAGCCCCCACACTAAGTGTGAGCGACATCAACCAAACTAGTTGGTGAGTGCTTGATAGACGACTGGGCACGAGCCAGGTTGCGACAATGAGCATTGCAAAGTTGTACGGCCAAATTATGCCGATGACGATGCTGGGTGGCTGCCACGCTGGGCGAGGAAGTGATCGGTACCACTCAGCATCAGTTGCGACCCAGCGACCCGAGACAATTGCGTACACCGCGATAATTGCTGTCCCGAGAATTCCTACGACAGTACGACTCATACGCAAGTATGGCGCGATATAGGGATCTTTTACAAAGGTGAAGGTGTACGGAAATATGAATTTGTCGTGGATGGAGGTGACGACAACAAGCGGAACAGTTGTTGATCATGTGGTGAAGCGATTTTCAGGGCAGGGCACCGTCACCACTATCTGCACAGCTGTTGGTGCCATACGAATTTCGCTTGGGATGGTGTGATGTACCGATGGAAGCCCAGGGGCTAATCCGACGTACACGCAACAACCCACCATCGTTCGGAACTCTCAGACAACATGGACTCGATCCGCTAGTAACCCAGCGTGACATGGTGCGTGTTTCCTTTTTTGAGCCCTGTTCTTCCCACTCCGAGCGCATTCCAGTAACCTCTATGTAGATGAAGCGAGGTGTGTCGGCGAATTTCGCACCACATTTCGCACCATCCCCGCCTTCGT
>CALGTP010000735.1 GCA_937902105.1 uncultured Actinomycetes bacterium | reverse complement strand
TGAACTGCTCGTCCTGCTAGGGGCTAGGGCTAGGGGCTAGGGGGCTCAGAGTCTCAGAGTTAAAATTAAAGTGCGAGTAAGTCTTGTCTTATGATGTGAGAATACATGTCAACGTCTGTGTTGAATTTAGCTACGAAAAGCTTGAACATGTTTAAACTATTTTGGCCCCTTAGAGGGTGGGAGGTGGGACACAACAGAGAATCCGGACACGATATTAGTATTGTGTTAGTCAGTCGCTGTTATCGTTGGTTGTTTTTTCAATTACACAAACGAGAAGTCACACGCCAGTCAATGTCAATGTGCAGTTGCAGTTATGACACAGTGAGTTAGTGTGATAAGAATCCAAGACGTTTATATTATATTCTACGCAGTCAAAAACACCTAATGTTTTTATCTTCGTTCAGCCATCACCCAGCACCGCCCAAAAAACATCGCATGTTTAAGCAATCATTGTATTCATATTCTCTAGCAGTTCTCTAGCAGACTCTCTATCAGCAACCAACAATCAACAACTGCCACAAACGACTTGACTGACTCTACTGGTTGCTTCAACACATTTTAGTCATTTCAGAGCCTCTGAAGTGCGAAGACAACATGGGCAGGTCAAGATCACGGTGGTGGTCTTCCTTTTCTTCTTGACCTTGGAGCCCGCATCAGACTTATCGGCAGCATCCGATCTTGCAGGCACCACCAGTGCTCCCTGACCCAGGTAGTGATTTCATTAATATGATGTTGTTGGAGCTGTTGGCTGATGGGCTATTTATTGATTGCGATGTGAAACACATCGTAGTCACAGTTGTCGTTATATTATATCTCGCACATCACTAAACTGTATAAACCACACGTCGACTCCTGCTGTGATACAGTAATACACCAACCAGCGTTATAGCTAGCTGCTAACTAGCGCAGCAGAACTCCACTGAAGGAAATCCCCGAAGCAGGGCCACTATGAGATTCCTAAGAAAATCAAGTTTAGTAAGATCAGTCGACGCATTTGACGTTGTTTGTCAAATGTGTGTGTGAACATAGCAAACATAACTTTAGAGACTCTGCCTGGTTGCGCTTTGCTGACATAGTTGTCGCCCTCGTCGAAGAAGTCGAAGACCCTGCAGATGTAGATCAGTTAAAGACCTTGTTCAAGAAAATGCAATTGTTCTGGTACCTGTCAGTGACGAGAATCTCCACCAGCCACCAAGCAAAATGCAACTAACTAGCTGGAAGCCAGGCACAACCGCACTCGAGCAAAGATGATTGGGTGCATGACGAACAATAGTTACTATAGTTTGTGTTTCAATGGGGTAAGTAATGAGTAATGATTAAAACCGTGATGAATAGCCTTCCATCTTCTGCTTAACAACCTAACACGCATTGTCGCAGGATGTCCTTCGCCCTAGCACGTATAGGCAACAAATACAGTACTATAGAACTGCTAACATCAGGGGGATTGTCATCATGTTGGAGGTTTGGTCAGTTTTCGGGGCCCCTAAGTGTAGTAACAGCATAGCAGCTCCAGCGGGTTCAAGTGCCTTAATTGATCTGGATACCGGATACCCGAATGGTTATGATTAGTGTGATTGTATAGGTCAGTTCATCTATGCAAAAAGCGATTAAGTTGCAGTTCCCACCAGGTCATCAATTATATAAGTAGCAGTAGCAGTAGCACAATGCACAGTGTGACTCGGTATGTGACATCAGCGCCTCATTTCATCAGTGAACGAGTAAACAACACCACAAGGCAAGGCAGACCGCCGTGACATTTGTGTTGACTCCGTATGTGATCTCAACGAATTCCAAAACGTGTGCCACATATAAAACATGATTTGTGTAAAGTCGAGTCTAGAATGATTTGTAAAAGGTTTGTCGGGTCAGTACTAATCTAATCAGTGCAAATAACAGCCAAGACAGCTTTGATAGCTGAGGCATTGATGCATGCAGTGTTCCTGTGTGCCGCGCAGTCTGTGCCAGCGCCGTGCATCTTGGCATCAGGACTCTGGACTCTAGTCTGCACACAGCAGCTCAGCAGTCAGACTCAGACACAGTCACACGTGACATTATATCATTATATTTTGAACATGTATCAAAACAGCACCATGTGTAAGTGTAATTACACACAACACACACTCACAACCACCAAACGATCAAACACGAAACTGCGTGCCAAATAACTCCGAACAACATCTGTTATATATGACACATGGCACAAAAGTTCGCAGGCACAGTGACATCTTATAGCTGCTGAGTCAGAAGAGTCTAGG
>CALGTP010000734.1 GCA_937902105.1 uncultured Actinomycetes bacterium | reverse complement strand
CAGAATGCCTACCACGTCCACAGCTTGCTGGAATTCTGGGACGACCGACGGCACTGTCGTAGAGGTCATGTCCCTGAAAATTCCTTCACGTAACCTCGGATGCAGGCTGACAGGTGCACTGTTCTCGGTTCCATAGCTCATTGCAGCTACGTGGCTCCCACACCCGTCGTCAATCCGCGCTTCTCCCCCTGTTCCGGACGTAGGTTCCGCAGACGCCTCACCAGCCAGGCCGTCAAGTGTCGGGGATGTGCGCGAGTTCGCAGAAGGAGGGGCTGAGGTATGGGTTGACTGAGCCGAAAGGTCGCTGGCGGAGATGGTTGGCGTTCCCAGAATGCCTCCCACGACCACAGCTGGCTGGGATTCTGGGACAACCGACTGTACTGTCGCAGAGGTTATGTCCCTGACAATTCCTCCTGGATGCAGGCCGACAGGTGCACTGTTCTCGGATCCACAGCTCGTTGCAGCTACGTGGCTCCCCCCAGGTAAAGGTTCCGCTGGTGCCCCATCAGCCAGGTCACTCGGCGGTGTACGTGAGCTCGTAGGAGGAGGGGCTTGGGTATGGGCTGTCAGAGCTGAGAGGTCACCGCCTGCAGGGATTCGGATTGTCAGCGATCCCAGAAAGTTCATGGCCATTGAGTCTGGAGCTGACCGGACCTCCGAGGCCGACAATGCTGTCACGTTCGCTCGATGTCTGCGCCGTGCTCCTTGCTGGTTCCGTAGTTCCCTCCCTCGTAGCTGTGCCGATCGGCGCGCCAGTGAGTAACCCTTGCGAAGCAGAAAATAGTTGCCGTTCTGGATTGCCACCGCTATTTCTGTTAGAATTCCCTTGCGAACTTCATCATGGGTGTACCTACACTCATCGTTGTCTGCCGCAGCCTGGGCAATGAACTCCACCATTTCCAATGCCCCCTTGCCTGGGGCCCCTGTTGATTCCCAGACTGCCGGAATGAATCTAGTCCCTTCCCCCATTTGGGCTGCCATCTCATCATACACCCTGCGTTTGTTGCCTTCCGCATGCGCTGCTGCGCCTAGCGGGGTCTGAGCCTTTCGTACCATGGAGGGCGCTCTTGGCGTTACCACTGCAAGGTCCATCAAAATCGCTCCGGTGGGGCTCATTATCATCAGGTCGGGCCTGTCATCACATCCTGAACGCAAACCTTGCGGCTCCCATTCCGTCATTAAACCTGCTCGCCTTGCCCACTTGTCGTAGATCTTGACGCATGGATCATGACGGTAGCGAAGCGAGTCGCCATGTAGCCCTTGACAGTAAATCGGGTGCGCAGGGTCCTCACTGAGCTGGTTGCTGGATCTCTCACGACACGCCGTCTGGTGGCAGGAGCCGGGATGCGGTTGTGGGCCCATTGGGTGCAGGTGTAGTCGCAAACGCGCAGAAGCCTTGAAAGCATTGTTTGGTAGTTCGTGAGACTGGGTCCCGGGGGTAGATGTGTACCAGAGACCAGCGTTGGGTTGTCGCTCGCTTAATGTCTCTACCAGATCCGATGGAGAGAGCGTCGCTTTTAGTTGTGTGAACTGAAGGTTATCCAGCAGAGTGGTGCAGGCGCTCTGCAGCTTGCGGGCCATTTCCTGTCCGTCTTCCGTCGCGTATTTGGCAAGAAAAGAAGCACTGGTGTTTGTCTCCTGCGAGTCTGCTGGGAGCCTTGCCAGCAGGGAGGCAACGGCCTGCGGTGCGTCCGCCCCTTCCAGCGTCCTCACAATATATCTTCCGACCGCGTCAAGGTTTCGGCCAAAGGTGGACTGGGGTTGGATTCCCACTTGGTCTCCCTGTAGGGAGTCATACATCTCGGAGATGTACGGCGCTGAGGCCGCTACTGACGCGAACCATGCCCAAGCCGCACGTTGGTGAGTGGAGGTGATTCCGAGACCGGATAAGCGAATTGGCAGTGACATTAAAGTCTTGGTTGTATTTGCCTCATTCTCTAATTCCCAGTCTGCGATCTCAAGTCTATCACTCACCAGCCGTGTGACCCTTTGGTCGAACGTCTGAAGGGGTCTGATCGTCCTGTCCGGTGAACTTGTCCGCATCAGGTAGGAGGCTCTGGGGATCACTGATTTCCGGAGCATCACAAACACCTCTTGGTTCGTCAGGTCAGGGTGGTGGAGAGCTTCTAGGAGCGGTGTCCACACATCGATTTCATCTTGGTTACATTGCGTTGCCGCCTCATCATTTGCACTTATCGGAACTCCTAGGGCCATCACTGTGTCATCGGAGCGAATGATCTCCGTGCCGGTGTCGTTTGCCCATCTTTCCACTTCTTCCGGTAGTTCCCGGTTCCTATGAAGCCACAGCAACTTTCCTTTGTCTGCTCTGAGTTGAAGGCCGTAGCTTGGGGCAAGCTCCGACATGCGCCGATGGACCTCAACCAGGAGACCCGGGGGCCCAATTACATCCAGATCATCAAGTATGGCTAAGGCTTTAACGTCCAGGCCAGCGATCGCTCTGGCATAGAGGCTTTTAACCGCCAGTGCAAAGAGGGCAGGTGCGAGGGGATCCCCTTGACGTACCCCCTCTTCCGACCAGAGCATGTGAGCAACACGATTTCCCTCTCCTGATATAAACAAAGGAGATGGATCCGAATAAGCCCAACTTGTTGCTCTCCACAGACGTCCCAGTTCGTCTGGGTTTTGGTCGAAGAGGGCCTGTAGGACGCACGCTCTGTTAACCGAGTTAAAGGCATTGGTGAAGTCGAAGGTCAAGGCCGCAAACCCAAGCTGCGGGTCATCTATGAGTGCCGTTAGGCCGTGAACTGCTTTTTCGATGCCACCCGGCACCCCGACCCCCATTTGTGTGGGTTGCAGTTCGGATGCGAGGTCTTGTCTGCAAGGTTGCAATAGGTGGATGGCTGTGAGCTTCCAGATCACTTCTCCCACCGCGATAGGCCTTACTCCCCCGTTCGGCTTACGTAGTGCTACCAGTCTGGAGGCTAGAACCAGACGTTTAGCAGCCTCGGGTAGAAAACCATTTGCCAGGTCCTGGACCATCTGTGCCAGGCCTCGTAAGCATTCTTCGCTGGCGGCTAGAACCTTGAGATGGTTGCCCCCCATACCCGACGGGCCTGATGCACTGCCATTGTCCAGGCGCCGTACCTGGGCCGCGAAGGTATCGTCCGGGCGAACCGAAATAACGGGAGCATTTGCCGGTAGAGGGGGCATCACTCTGTCCGATGGTACAGATGGGTGTAACTGCTTCAGTGTCTCCAATGCTTGTGGATCCTCTTGAACATTCACAATTTGCCCCCTCATTAACGCATTGACCGCCCGCGCCACGAACCCCTGTTTCAGAAGCTGTTTGCACTGGGCCACACTCGCTGCTGAAGCTGCTAGCTGTTCCGGGGGTATCCTCCGCTGTGCTGAATCCACGGAAGAGGAGGGCCGCTGTGCTGAATCCACGGAAGAGGAGGGAAGTGGATCCGAAGGTCCTCGCGGTTGAGTCGTGTTCTCTTCACTCCGCTGAGGGCGTACCGGAGTAGGGGTAGCCGGTGCTTGAACATCTTGGGCCTCTTGCTGGATTAATCGGCCTTGTCCGTCGTGAGAGAGTAACCAAGCCTCCAACCTGCTGAGAGTAGTCCGATTTGCTCGCCTCCTGCCATTCGTTCCTCCTCTCCTATTTCTTCCCGAACCACGGACCGTCCCCAATAGGAGTTTGGGAAGGTCAAAGAATTGTTCCATCGCCTCGAGACATGCCTGTCTGTTTTCCCCCAAGGAGGCGTTGCGGTATCGAGTCAGTACTAGTTCGCATACCCTCGCCCATTGGCTCAAGCATCCTATCGGTACGGTATCAAGAGTACGTACCACTCGAACCCATGACTGTTCTTGCGGTTGGCAGGCCATGCGTTGTTCTTGGGCCACTAGGTGGTTAATACGATTCAAGATAGATTGTCGAATGTTGGCTCTGTCGGCCTCTGCGCCGTCGTTGCCAACAGACCGCGGAGAAGCGGCGCCAGCAGAGGTCTGCGCCGTGCTTGCATTGCCAACAGAGGGCGGAGGAGCTGCGCCGACAGAGGTCTGCGCCGTGCTTGCATTGCCAACAGAGGGCGGAAGAGCTGCGCCGACAGAGGTCTGCGCCGTGCTTGCATTGCCAACAGAGGGCGGAGGAGCTGCGCCGAC
>CALGTP010000733.1 GCA_937902105.1 uncultured Actinomycetes bacterium | reverse complement strand
CGCAAGTCGTAACACACAAAGAGCGTGACTCGCAATCCCTCAACATCAACCGTGACAAAGTCCGAACCAGAACGAATATATCGGTCTTCGCCACCATAAGTGAAAGGATGTATTTTGCGATAACGATGTTCCACTCCCTGCGGACTCACTAAAACAAAAGTATTGGCAGGTCGAGCGTCATCGCTATCTGCAGCGATTTCGGGACATGTTCCCCCAATCCAAATGCCGTGTTCTACGGCCATCGAAACTAAAAACGCGCAAGACGGTCCGCCTTGAGGTTCAGCGAAGTCCTCTTCTTGAACAGCAAAACCAGTGGAGAATGTCTCAGCCAACAACACCAGTTTGGCTCCATTAAGTTCTGCTTGAGCGATCAGCATTGCCAGATGATTGAAGTTTGCTTGTCGATCGCACCAAGCGATGTCATGTTGTATTGCTGCAATTTTCATGACACGCCTTTCAGCCGCGAGATCGCTTCATCAGTCAACTCTAAACGCTGAAAATCACATCGCAGGAAAGTGAAGGTGAGGTACGGCTGTGAAGCCGGTGCGGTGGACATATTCTCAGGTTCGGCGTGGCACACTAGGCAAGTTCAGACTCAACGGCATCAAGCAGTGCACTCGCCCCGAAACGAAATGTTTGAGGTGTTGCCCAGCCTTGACCCATCACGGCATCCGCAAGTTGGAGATACTCAAGGGCATCGTCAACAGTCTTAATTCCCCCCGACGGTTTCAGACCAATTGCACGACCCGAAGCACGGATGGTGGCGAGCATAATCGTGACTGCATCTGGTGTGGCTGAGGTGCGGGTCTTGCCAGTCGATGTCTTGATGAAGTCCGCGCCGGCGCCAATAGCCAAGTGAGCAGCACGTTCAATCAAGATCGGATCAAGTAATTCTCCCGTTTCAAGAATGACCTTCAAAAGACTCGGCGTCGGCACTACATGACGAATCGCTGACAACATCGCAACGACAGTTGACTCATCGCCGCGTTGCAGTGCTGCGTATGGCAATACAAGATCAATCTCATCGGCGCCAGCGATTAAAGCATCCACAGTTTCTTTGATCGTCGCTGCAACCTCGCCATCACCACTTGGAAAGTTGACAACAGTGGCAACTTGGATTGATGAATGTGTCAATAACGATTTGGAGAGTTCAACAAATCTTGGCCAAACGCAAACAGCCGCTGTGTGACCCCACTGACCGCTAGCCCGCGTGCATAAAGTTTTTATATCCTTAGGAGTACAACCATCATTAAGATTGGTGAGATCAATCAACGATAAAATTCGTTGAGCAAGCAAACGCCTTTCGTTCACGAAACAAAACCAACCAAGTTTTCAGGTCCGAAAGATGTTGGCAACAACTGTTCCATAGTAAATACGGCACGGATCCCATCTGGCCCGCAGGCGTAGATAGGCGTATCCGATTTTGCGAATTCACGAACTCTTTGCCGGCAACCACCACAACAAGTTCCGACCTCAGCACCATCGCAAATAGTGACCAAAACGGCGATCTCCGTATCTCCTCCGGCAACCATCGCCGCAATAGCCCCAGCCTCTGCGCAACTCCCCACTGGGTAAGCGGCATTCTCAACATTGCAACCAACATAGGTATTCCCTGTGGAAGTCAGGATTGCCGCCCCGACAAGAAAATGCGAATACGGCGCATATGCACGGGCCTGCACATTTTGAGCGGCCAGAAATAATTCGCGAACTCGGTGTTCAGAGGGAATATCGGTGAAGTTGATCGTAAGTTGACTCACGCGACCACCTTATGACACCTTCGGATGTGTAAACATGATCCGTGATGAAAAGAAGTATTTTGAGTTTGTGGAGCTGGTTTGCCCTCGGTGCGATCGTCATTGTTTGGACCCCCATTGTTTTTCTTGTGTGGATCGCCACCACGCCGTTCGATAAGGGCCGTTACGCCACGGGATACACCTTTCGCCGCCTATGCGTTCTGCACCAGTGGTTGAATCCGATGTGGAAGTTCAAAACAAGTGGTCAACTCCCTGCCAATAAACGAAATCCCTATGTCATGGTTTCTAACCATGAAAGCTTTGTTGACATGTTGCTGCTGAGCCACTTGAAGATTGAGATGAAATACCTCAGCAAGGAATCAATTTTACGAATTCCCCTAGTGGGCTGGATGATGAAAATGTCAGGCGATATTTCTTTGCTGCGCGGAGATCGATCAAGTGGCGCAGCGGCTTTGGTCGTATGCGAGAAATGGCTCAAGCGAAAAATGTCGGTGATGATCTTTCCTGAAGGAACGAGAAGTTTCGATGGCGAAATGCGTGAGTTCAAAGATGGAGCCTTTCGTCTAGCGATTCGCACCCAAACACCGATGCTGCCCGTCGTCGTTCACGGCACTCGTTCCGCGTTACGTAAGAGCGACTGGCGCATGGGCGATGCCAAGGCCGAAGTTCGCGTTCTTGAGATCATTGAGACAACTGGAATGACTCTCGACGACGTACCCGCGTTGCGCGAAAGAGTTCGCGATGCAATGATCGCTGAGGTCGCGAAAATGCGCCTCGCCGCTTAAAAATCAGCGACCCGAATGTCCGAATCCGCCACCACGATTGGCACCATCAAGGGAGTTCACTTCATCCCACAGCACTGATGCAACTGGCTGGATCACCAGTTGGGCGATCCGATCACCACGCATGATTTTGTACGGATTACGCGGATCAGTATTCACCAAAATCACTTTGATCTCGCCCCGATAAGCAGAATCGATCAGACCCGGACTATTTAAGACGGTGACGCCATTTTTCAGAGCCAAACCGCTGCGGGGAAGCACAAAACCAGCGAAACCGCTGGGAATCGCCAGTGAAATACCTGTCGGCATCAAAACCCGACCTCCCGCTGGGGCAATGCTGACCTCTTCGCGAGCCATCAAATCAAGGCCTGCATCCCCCTCATGGGCGTAAGCCGGTAGATCAAGTTGTTTGTCAATCCGTACCACGGAAACGGTCAATTGAGGTTCATCCATACCTAGACGATAGGCGTTGGCGCCAAAGTTTGAAAATGGAGCATTGATAGAACGTCATAGCGATGGCGTATCGTTTGAGTTGTGCTTGTGTGGATGGACTTAGAAATGACGGGACTGATACCCGAAAAGGATGTCATCGTGGAAATTGCCACGATCATCACTGATGATCAACTCAATGTCATAGCCGAAGGCCCAGACATTGTCATCCACCATTCTGATGAAGTTCTCGCCATCATGGACAAGTTCGTCGTTGACATGCATACTAAATCAGGACTACTGACCCTCATCCGCGAATCTACAGTCACCCTTGAGCAAGCGGGTCAACAGACCTTGGAGTTCATTAAGACTCATGTCCCCGAGGCTCGTACTATTCCTCTGTGCGGAAACTCCATCGGAACTGATCGAAGATTTCTCGCACGACATTTACCGGAAATTGAAAATCATTTGCACTACCGCTCAGTTGACGTCAGCACCATTAAAGAATTAGTTAAACGTTGGTACGCAGGAAGCGACAATGTACGCGACTTCAAGGTTGGTAAACACCGTGCCCTTGATGACGTTCATGAAAGCATCGCCGAACTACGCTTCTACCGCGAGAAAGTTTTTATTCCATGACTGAAGTAGTCCCCCGACCACTTAAACAAGAGCAACTGCCAGCAAGTGACGAGATCATGGAGATCGCTCCTGGTGTTTTGCGTGCCCAATTACCGATCTCAATTCCAGGTCTCGGTCACGTCAATATGTACATTCTTGAAGATGAACGCGGCGTGACATTGGTGGACCCGGGTCTGCCAGAAAAAAGTAGTTACGAAGTCGTCAAGAAACGGCTCGATCAAGTCGGCGTTCCTCTTAAGCGAGTGCATTCGGTGATTGTCACCCACAGCCATCCCGACCACTTTGGCGGAGCTCATTGGCTGCAGGCCGATACGGGTTGCGACATCATCACCCATGAAAAGTTTCGTGTGTTTTGGGATCCCTCAGAACCACCTGATGCAGATATTGACGATGTAGAAATGCGTTCCAAGCCGCGCATGCCGTGGGATGCTCCTCCTTGGGGTGGACCAGGTATGGAGATTCCTTGGAAAAGACGCGCCCGGATCGCCGTTACCCGCAAAATACCGCGCCTCTTGCGGTTGCCAACACCCACAGTGCGACTCGTTGACGCACAGCACTTTCGTTTTGCCCGTCGTGATTGGGTGGCGGTACACACTCCGGGCCACACTGCCGATCACTTATGCCTCTTTGACCCAGAACATGGTCTGATGCTCTGTGGCGATCATGTCTTGCCAACAATCACGCCCCATATCAGCGGACTCATTCGCGCCAAGGACCCGCTCAACTTATTCTTTGAGTCCCTCGACAAAGTGGCAGCCTTTGGACCGCAAGTGAAATTAGCTTTACCTGCCCATGGCAATGTCTTTAGTGACCTTGCTGGCCGCGCCAATGAAATTAAGGAACATCATGTGGGCCGCCTGCAACGGTTGCGCGATGCCTGTATTGAACTCGGTCGTCCCGCAACAGTGATGGATATGTCCACCTATCTCTTCTCACCTCGCTCCCAGGGTGGCATGGCCGATAGTGAGACATTTGCCCACTTGGAACATTTGCGTTTAACAGGTGAAATGGAACGCACTGAATCCAACGGTCAATACCAATACATCCTCAAGGATTAATCGGTTTTAGGCTGTGGATGTGACCGCCCCAGCAAATGTTCTATTGATCACTTTGGATCAATTCCGTGGTGATGCTTTATCGTGCGCCGGTCACCCTTTGGTCAAAACCCCACATCTCGATGCCTTGGCAGATGTAGGTGTACGTTTCGCACGCCACTACACCCAATCCACCCCGTGCGCACCAGGGCGCGCTGGTTTGTACACGGGGATGTACCAAATGAATCATCGCGTCGTGGCTAACGGCACTCCACTTGACGATCGCTTTGACAATGTGGCACGCCTGGCACAACGATCTGGACGACAAGGCGCACTTTTCGGTTACACCGATCAATCGGTTGATCCGCGCATCACACTGCATGCCGATGATCCACGACTGCAAACATATGAAGGTCTACTACCGGGCTTCACTTGGGAACTTGATCTGACTGGACCACATCGCCCATGGGTGGATTTCCTGAAGGCCAACGGCTACGACGTCTCCGCTGGTCATATGCATCTACTGGCCACAGAACACGAGCGTCCTGTTGAGCACAGTGTCTCAAGATTCATGACTGACCATCTCATCGACTGGTTAGAGAACCAAACGACAACTGCTCAGGCACCGTGGTTTGCACATGCCAGTTATCTGCGCCCACATCCGCCATATTCTGCGCCGCGTGATTTCACTTCCATGTATGACCCCGCCGATGTCGGTATGCCCATCGCTCCAAGCCCTGACCGTCACCCATTCCATGACGTTTTATTAGGTGTTCGCGCTGTCACAGCTCCCAGCGATGAAGCTGAACTGCGATATATGCGCTCACAATATTTTGCCATGATCTCAGCCGTTGATGCCGAAATGGGACGCCTCTGGGATGCCTTGAAACGACTAGGCGCGTGGGAAAATACAGTCATCATTGTCACTGCTGATCACGGTGAACAACTCGGTGATCATGGACTCAAAGAAAAAGTTGCGTGGTTCGAACAAAGCCATCACATTCCACTTCTTTGGCGCGATCCCTTTGAGACCACGACTCACGGAACTGTGGTGCAACACTTCACTGAAAGTATTGATGTGCTGCCAACTTTGGCCGATGTCTGGGGTCAACCCATGCCATTGCAATGCGACGGACATTCATTGACACCATTTTTGCAAGGTGCGACACCACACGTTTGGCGGCAAGCAGCTTCATGGGAATTTGACTGGCGATCGGCTTTGATTCCGCATGTCAATAATCAATGGCCATGGGATGATCGTCTGACGACGAGCCATCTTGCGGTGCATCGCACGCAGGACACTGCATATGTGCAATTTGGTGATGGTTCATATCTGTGTTTTGACATCGCCCTTGATCCGACGTGGCGTACCCCTGTGACCGACCCGCAACGAATATTAGACATGGCGCAACGAATGTTGGTCTGGCGCAGTTGCCATACAAATCGGACATATAGCGGTCTGCTTATTGACAACGGTGGGGTTGGACAATGGCCTTCAGGAGTAAGTTGGAAAGATACACAAGGAGACATGACATGAATGCAGCGCAACTAGAACGCCAAGCCCTCTGCGACCTCTTCACAGAAGTCGGACCAGACGCGCCGACACTGTGCGCAGGTTGGACAACAAAAGATTTAGCCGCGCACCTCGTCGTTCGCGATCGCCGGCCCGACGCGGCGGCAGGACTAGTTATCAAAAAGTTGGCGGGGTACGGCGATCGAGTTCGCTTGTCAGCCAAAGAACGCCCATGGGAAAAACTCATCACATCAGTTCGCCAAGGTCCTGGTCGTTTGTCGCCGATACGCCTTTCAGCTCTTGATCGACTGACGAACACCATTGAATATTTTGTGCACCTCGAAGATGTTCGGCGCGCTGTTGCTGGTTGGACTCCCCGAGAACTTCCTGCCGCTGTCAAAGAGCAGCTGAATCAGTCCATTTCTAAAGGTGCAGGGCTGTTTGCTCGTAAAGCCCCATGCGGTCTCATTCTCAAAACCTCTGATGGACAAACGGTTGTGGCCAAAAAGGGCGAGCCTGCGGTAACTATCAGTGGCGATGTGGGCGAAGTGATTTTGTTTCTCTATGGTCGTCAAGCACAGGCGAAGGTTTCCTTGTCAGGTCCTGATGACTTAGTAGAGATGGTCCGCAACACCGCGTTTGGTATCTAGATAGAAGGTCAATCCTCAAAAGATGGCAAGATTGACCTCGTGACGCGTGATATTGAGGCCCTCTTAACCCTGATGACGATTGAGGAAAAAGCCTCACTCACCACAGGAAGCACGATGTGGACGACCAAGTCCGTCGAGAGCCACAACATTCCTTCAGTGATCGTCACTGATGGTCCTGCTGGTGCACGTGGGGCCACTATCCCGGGCGTCGGCAAACAAATTGCCACTCTCTGCATCCCGTGTGGTTCGGCGCTCGGAGCAACTTTTGATGCACCTTTAGTTGAGGAGTTGGGTATCGCTCTTGGGCACCAGGCACGTTCCAAGGGGGCTCGCGTGTTACTCGCCCCAACCGTCAACCTGCCTCGCTCACCACTATTTGGTCGCAGTTTTGAATGCTATTCAGAGGACCCATTGTTGTCAGGAAAACTGGCAGCATCTTTCATTCGTGGTGTTCAGTCGCAAAATGTTGCGACGACCGTCAAACACCTTGTCGGCAACGAGGCAGAATTTGAACGTCACACAATCAATAGCGTCATTGATCAACGCACATTGCGCGAACTGTATTTGCTACCTTTCGAACTCGCCGTACGTGAAGGTGGAACGCTCGGCATCATGACGTCTTACAACCGTATGAACGGTACGTATTGCGCCGAGAATCACGAACTTTTGCAACGCATCTTGCGCGATGAATGGGGCTTTGAAGGATTCGTCGTCACGGATTGGTTCGCTGTCACATCTACCAAGGGTGCAGCACATGCGGGCCTCGATCTAGAGATGCCGGCTCCGCCGCGCGCCTATGGAAAGGTCTTGGCCGAAGCGGTGCGCGAGGGTCAGGTCGACGAAGAGGAACTCAATCGCGCGGTACGAACATTGCTGACAACATTTGATCGCCTTGGCGCACTTGATGATCCCCCGATGGAGGCTCAGGCCATTGACCTGCCGGAGCATCGTGCCCTAGCACGCCGCGCCGCTGTTGGATCGATGGTTCTCTTGCGTAACGAGCCCGTGAATGGAACGAAACTTCTACCACTCACTGCTTCTGCGATCAAGTCAATTGCTGTCATCGGACCCAATGCCGAACAAGCGCGCATCATGGGTGGCGGATCAGCCGAGGTTCAGCCCCACCACCGCACTTCAATTATTGAAGTGCTACAAAAGCGCCTTGGTGATCGGGTCAACATTTTCCACGAGGCCGGTGGCCATATTGATAAGAGCACCCCGATCATCAAGCCCCGACATGTACGCACACCGAGTGGCGAAGCGGGCTTTGAGATCGCAATTCGTGATGGCGCGAGTGAAAGTGGTGCCATCCTCGCACGAATTATTCGTCCCGATGGTCGCATCATCCTCGTCCCACATAATGATCCTGGTGTTCCATCATCTGGCTATAACTTCACAGCCACGGGTGTGATCACTGTTGAAGCAACTGGTCAATACATTGTCTCACTCGTTGAATTCAGCCCATGCAAACTTTTTGTGGATAGAGGGTGCGCCATTGACGGCGCCACAACAACTCCGAAACGCGGAACAGCCTTTATGGGCAATGGCAGTGAAGAACTCACCGCAGTGATCGATCTCGTAGCGGGTCAAGCTCATGAATTCGTCCTTGAGTGTGATGCAACAAAGAAGCAATGGTTTCAAGGTGCCCAGATCGGCCTGCAATACATTGATACCGACGATCCAGTTGAGCGAGCAGCATCTTTGGCTGCCGAATGCGATATCGCAGTCGTTGTTGTTGGCACCACAGATGACTGGGAAAGTGAGGGTCACGACCGCGCCACGCTTGACCTTCCAGGTCGGCAGGTTGAATTAATTCGCGCAGTTGCTCAGGCGAACAAAAAGACTGTTGTGCTCGTCAACTCTGGTGCCCCTGTTGACATGTCGTGGGTTGATGAAGTTCCTTGCGTGGTTCAGGTGTGGTTTGGCGGTCAAGAAATGTCTGATGCCGTCGTGGATGTTTTATTGGGCGATGCTGACCCTGGTGGTCGATTACCAACAACGATTCCGGAATGCATTGAGCACACTCCCGCCTATGGAAACTTTCCTGGCGAACATGGTCAAGTCCGATACGGCGAGGGACTGTTTATCGGTTACCGATGGTATGAGTCTCGTCGTCTTCCCGTTCGCTTTCCTTTTGGATACGGCTTGTCCTACACAACTTTTGAGATTGACGAACCAGACTGCGATACCACTGAAATCCAAGTCGGGGAGAGTGTCAAGATTCGTGTGCCAGTGACCAACACCGGTGATCGATCGGGCTCACATGTCATTCAGGTATATGTCGCACCCATGAAAGCCTTGGTTCAACGACCCAAGCAGGAACTGAAAGCATTCGCCAAAGTTCATCTTGCCGCCAGAGAGACGAAATCTGTGGTCATTGAATTATCGCCGCGGGATTTCTCCTATTGGGATCCAAGCGACTATCACAATTCATCGACTGATGCACAGCATATAGATTCTCCGAAAAGCCTTGGTCACTGGCAACTTGATACGGGTATCTATACGGTCCGTATCGGTTCGTCTTCGGCAACCATTGAGCATGAAATAAATATATTGATTAGTGACAACCTGAAGGATTGAACCCATGAGCAAAATGCTTCTTCGGCGTCTTGATGATTATCAAAGTTGGCAAGTTTCATTTGCGGGTGCTTCAGTTTTAATTGATCCATGGCTGAC